>JBBQIG010000243.1:0-7335 GCA_038324715.1 Anaerolineae bacterium
AGAAGCTGTCCAAAGCACCCCGCCTGTCAATTGAGCGCTCAATTCATCGCCAATGGCGGCAGCGGTCATCAAGGGCAGGGCTGTGGTATTGCCCAAAATGGGCACGCGCGGGTCAACAATCGAGCTGCCAGCAATGGCGGAGCGCAATTCCACCGCGGCAGGTTGCATCAAAGGGCTATGGGCAGCAATGCTCACAGCCAGCGGCACCACCTTGCGTGCGCCCGCCGCACTCAACGCAATCATCGCCGCTTCCATCCCCGCCTTATCGCCAGAAATAACAACTTGTCCTGGACAATTATCATTGGCAATCTGCACCACCCCCCCGGTTTGGGCAGCAACTTCAGTGCAGACAGTGGCAATCGACGCTTCATCCAGCCCCAAAATTGCAGCCATCATGCCAGGATTTTGTATACCAGCCTGCTTCATCAAGCGTCCGCGTTCACGCACCAAGCGCAACCCATCGGCATAGCTGACCGCACCTGCGGCGACCAGGGCAGAATACTCACCCATGCTGTGCCCCGCGCAATATACAGCAGGGGCATCCATCTGTCCCTGGCTCCTGTTCGGGAGCAGATTGGGAGATGTAACAGCAGGCGTTTGGCCTATTTCCGCTTCCAAGACGCGCAAAATTGCCACTGCCGTCGCCAAAAGCGCAGGTTGTGCATTGATGGTATCAGTTAACTCTGCCTCGGGGCCTTCAAAACAGAGTTGACTCAAGGCAAAGCCCAAGAGATCATCCGCTTCGGCAAAGGTTGCCGCAGCCACAGGATAGGCGGCTGCCAGATCGCGCCCCATGCCCACCACTTGGCTACCTTGCCCAGGAAAGAGAAAGGCAACGCCACTTCCTGCCGCCACAAAGTCAAATCCAGCCATATTTACCCCACAGAATGTCCGTATAATTCAGTTCCCAAATGCCACTGATCTCAATGCCACTGACGGTTCACTTGACGAGCAACAGGGTCTTAAGGTGAGCACCTTCCTCGAAGCTCGGAGCTTCGAAGAAGGTCTGCGCCAGGGTAATCTCTTTACAGAATAGTCACTCGAACTCAAAATACAAAGGGGGGATTTGGCACATGTGTCCAAATCCCCCCTTCTCTCTTCACCAGCCAACTTACGCAGCTGTATCGAGCTTGAGGACCTGTCGTCCTCGATAATAACCACATGTGGGGCAAACCCGATGTGGCAGCATTTTCTCTTTGCAATTGCTACACTGCACGAGATGAGGAATGCCGATGGCGTCGTGTGCACGACGGCGATCACGGCGACCTTTGCTAATTTTTCGTTTTGGTAATGGACCCATTTTTGCTCCTCAGATGATTCCGCCAGATCGGCGTCCTGAACTCGTTATTGCTCTACTCAACAAACTTAAAATTATTTACCTTGGTTGCCCTGATTTTTACGCAGTTCTAGCAACGCAGCCCAGCGTGGATCAACCAACTCGTCTTCTTCTGATGACACTGCATCCTCCCCTGCTTCTGCCTTTGTGGCGGCAAGCTCACGCAGATAATTCGTCAGGTTTGGACACTCACCAGTCCCAGTCCAATTGCAACTTGGATACATGGGTAAAGCTAACCATACATTTTGACGTACCACTTCCGATAAATCGAGAATGTGGTGTGCGTCAATAATCAGTGCTTCGTCTTCCAAGTCCTCTTGCTCGCCCTCAAACTCTTCAGGGGCAATAAAGCGACCTGTCTGTACTTCAACCAACGGGCGGAAGCTCTCTTCCACCTCAAACCGTACTGGTACCGCAATCGGCTCTAAACAACGATTACAAGTGACTCGCAAGGCAGTGCTGAGATTCCCTCTTGCCAAGATACCACTGTGGATGCGGATTAGTTCTACATCCCCCACCAGAGGCCCCAAAAGTGCCAGTTCTGGGTCGAGTTCACCAATATCTTCCACTACCTCAAAATGACGCGTGGCACCGATTGGCTCTTTGATCAACTGTGCAACATTAAATTGCATCGTGTCGCTCCCTGCCACCACACCTTTCTGCGGATTCTCTGGCCCATGACTCTGCTCCAGAGAAGCTCGCAGTTGCCGCACGTATCCGAAATAACCATACCATCATACATGATTATTATGAATAAAAATGTGCAAAACACAGCAAATGGCGCGCTACCTGTGCAGTAGGCAGACCTATAGTATAAGCGCGGCGGGGTTGCACTGTCAAAAACGCACACAATGCACAGCGGTAGAGTCGCGCAAATGGGCGCAGATGGGCGCTATGAATTGGGTGGGAAACGCGGCTTTCGTTCTGGGCGTTCGGGATTCTCAGTGGGCAACTTCTGGCCTCCCTGCATGAGTTCAACCCCGTTCGCTACCTGCTGCAAAATCGTCTGCAAACGTTGAGACAGTTCATTAAGCACCTGAATTGCATAGGTGTCGGCTTCCTCGGTACGGCGGCGAGCAATCTCCTTGCCCTCGCCAATAATGCGATCCGCTTCAGCTTGAGCCGTGGCAATCATCGACTTCTCGCTCAGCATATCCATTGCTTGCTGCCGTGCCTGTTGAATAATCCGATCAGCCTCGGCACGCGCTTCATTCATAATGCGGTCGCGCTCGGCCAAAGTCCGTTCGCTCTCGCGAATGGAGCTAGGCACGGTGATACGCATCCGCTCTAACAACTGTTCGATTTCGCGTGCCCGCACAAGCCGGTAGGCAGTGAAAGGAACCTCGGTTCCGTGGCTAATGAGGGCATGCAGTTGATCGATCAACTGTAAGATAGCGATGGGGCACCTCCTGCACGATGGTGGACTGCCAAAAGTAATAGCCCTTCCTTGGAACGGCCCAAAGGGCTCCCCGCTCCGAGGAAGGTTGCAGCCGTTGAAAACCAACTGCATAACTTCTAGAACTATATAAAAAATTTTGTCACCCTGAGCGCAGCGAAGCGAATGGGTCTCTCAACCCCGCAAGCAAAGAAGGAGAGATTCCTCGCTTTGCTCGGAATGACATCTTTGAGATGACTTCTAACAACAAGCCTAACGACGACGGGCAAACTTGCCAGCACTGCGCGAAGTGACGCGCGAAGGCGATAGCGCTTCATCGCGCGGGAATTTACCACTCAGCGCACTTTGCACATGCGTAGGAGTCCACTGGCTCACGTCGCCACCCAAGCTTGCCACTTCCTTCAGAATGGTGGCACTCAGGCTGGCATAGTCGCCGTTGCAAAAGAAACAGCAAAGCTCAATCTCTGGCGCAAGTGCGCGATTGGCCCAGCCAATCTGACGTTCAAACTCAAAATCGGCCACACTACGCAACCCACGCACGATCACATTGGCCTCAATCTCCTGTGCCCACGCCACAGTAAGCCCTGTATAAGCTAACACGGACACATTAGAGAGATGAGCCAACGCTTGTTGCGCCAATTCAAGACGCTCATTGGTATTAAAGAGCAGTTTCTTGGGCGGCGCATCATACACAGCCACCACGACCTCATCGAAGATGGCACTGGCGCGGGTCGTTACGTCGATATGTCCATTATGGATCGGGTCAAAAGTCCCCGGATACATGGCCCGCGTCATGAATACATCCTTCAGCTAGCTAACTGTTGTCTAGAAATTCCACAAAAACTTGATTACCCATCAGCAACCCACGCGGGGTCAAGCGTATCCGTTCATCATCTACAACAACTAGCTCCTGTGCCTGAAGCCGGCTGATTTCAGCAGCAAAGACTGTGCGTAGATCTGTGCCATAGAGCGCATTGAAGTGAGCAAAAGGCACGCCTTCATTCACAAGCCGCAGCCCCAACATCATCGTCTCGCCCATCGAGACGCGTGGCGAGAGCACTTCTTCCATCTCCACCACCCGTTCGCCCGCCAACATTCGCTTTGCATAGCCCGGCACAGGTTTACGGTTGCTCCAACGACAACTCACCAACTTTTGCTGCCCATCATCCAGCACTTCAGCATCCAACGCAATACGCAGATGACTGTGCGAACCAGGGCCAATGCCCACGTACTCTTGGTTGCGCCAATAGAGCAAGTTATGTCGAGACGCAGCCCGTGGGTTCATCTCCTGCATCCCCTTGCTCCCACTGGATCCAACACCACCATTTGCAGGCCTACCATTTGCAGGCAAGGATTCAGGATTGGGCTTGGCCCAATTAGAAACTTCATAATGTACATAGCCAGCCGCATTCAACCGCTGCAACGCAATTTCATACAACTCTGCCGCGTTATCCTCATCGGGTGCATCCACCTTGCCCGTCTCCACCCAATGATTTAAGGGCGTATTAGGCTCCACAATCAAGCTATACAGGCTTAAATGCTCTGGCCCCAACGCCAAGGCACGATCCAGGGTTGCGTGCCAGTTGGTGGCGGATTGATGGGGTAGACCAAAGATAAAATCAAGATTGATGTTATCAAAACCCGCATCACGTGCCGCAGCAAATGCGCGATCCACATCCTCTACACTGTGGATACGTTCCAGAAATGCGAGTTCATCGGGTTGAAAACTCTGCACGCCCAGACTCAATCGATTCACCCCAAGATCGCGCAACAGTTGAAACTTAGGCCGATCCACTGTACCAGGGTTGGCCTCACAGGTGATCTCACAATCAGCCGCCAGCGTCAAATGCTCATGCACTGCGCCAAACAACTGCTCGAGTTGTTCTGCATCCAACACAGTCGGCGTGCCACCCCCCAGGAAAATCGAGGTAATGGCGCGTCCGGCTAATGGTTCGGCCCAGGTAGACAACTCATACACCAGCGCATGAACCGTCTTGCCAAACCAATCGTGCATTCCAGCATAGGTATTAAAGTCGCAATATGAACATTTGCGCTCACAAAAGGGGACATGCAGATAAAGGCCCAGTGGTTGAGCACCGGGCACACCTGACAGAGCCACCTTTTGCATTGGCAATGTAGAATCGATTACTTGATTTAATTGATTTTGGCCCAACGTCAACGGTTCTCCAGTCGGAAACCGTGACCGCGCACCGTGACAATGTAGCGGAATTCCTCATCGCTTTCGGCCAAACGTTCGCGCAAGCGCCGTACCAGTGCATCAATGGCCTGTTCGCTCACACCTTCGCTAATCGCTTCGGGCCAAACCGCATTGATCACGCGGTCACGGCTGATCACGCTGCCACCCGCATCCCATAATGATTCCAAAAGTCGGAATTGGTGCAGGCTCAAAGGCGGGTCAACTTGTTGACCATTCACCCACACCTGGCGCGTCTCCTTATCCAAGCGCAATCCTTGCTCGCCACCCTCCATGGTCAGCGGAGCAGTTGCACCCGCATCCACAAAGGCCAGCTTAAAGCGCAGTGCAATTTGGATCTCATCCCCATCGCCCAGCCCCACAGGGCCACTCAATTCCTGTCCATTGACATGGGTGCCATTCTTGCTACCCAAGTCCTCTACATGATAATGGTCGCCCTGCCAGGTAATCTGGGCATGATAGCGGCTTACTTGGCGATCTGGCAACACAATATCACATTCATCACTGCGCCCAATGACCAAAGGGCGCGTCCGATCCAGCGGCCAACGTCGTCCAGCCTCAGAGCCACGTTGCAGCACCAACATGGCAGTCTCTCGATGCCTGGCAGCTACTAGCGGTTCGGTCCGGTCAAGGGTCTCTTGTTCTAGTTGTGTACTCATAGTACCTTTTTTATAACTCCCATCTGCTCTATTCAAGCAACTGCTCATCATCTGGATTCACACGCATGGGCATCTCCCCCGATGGGGACACCCGTGGCTGGACACACTCAACTTCTAGCTGAAGATCTAAACAAAATGCTCTAGATCAAAATTCTAGATCGGGTTCCAGATCAAAGTCCCAGATTGACAGCCATTCAACGCTCGCGCATAATGGGGTAGAACCCATTAACAGGGTATGCCATCCAAACAGTTGACTAAACAGTCAACAAGACAATAGTCAACAAGATAGCCAGCTATCAATCAACTATCAATATAGTGGCAAAACCCTATTTAGGGTACGGAGCAAACGGGTGCTAAGCTCAATGTTGACCGCATTATACCAAACTTGATACAAGGGCGAAATGTCAACAAGATTGAACTATAAACGCCAACCGCAAAAAACGAGGTAAATCAACTCCCATGCAACACATCCTTGAACCCGGCGTTATTTTACGCCAGCGGTATGAAATTCTAGAATTAGTAGGGCAAGGAGGCATGGGCGCAGTCTATAAAGCTGCCGATCTTCGCCTGGAAGGGCGCGTCTGTGCGCTCAAAGAAGTTTTGCCCAGCCTCGTCAATAATGCCCTTTCCGAAGAAGAACTGGATCAGATGTCGGAACAGTTTCGCATCGAAGCCAGTATCCTCTCGCGCCTCGACCACCCCAACTTGCCCAAAGTCTCCGATTACTTCTCTGTCAGCGGACGTGAATACCTGGTCATGGACTTTGTCGAAGGACGCGACCTGCAAGAGATTGTAAGCGAACAGCTAAAAGCGGGCGACTTCTTGAGCGAGCAACTTGTGCTGGGTTGGGCAGGTCAGCTACTGGATGCATTGGAATACCTCCACGACCAAGACCCACAAGTTGTCCACCGCGACGTGAAGCCGAGCAATATCAAATTGACCCCGCGTGGCACCATCAAATTGGTGGATTTCGGCCTGGTCAAAGTGCTTCACGATGATGACAGCCGCACCGTTACAGTTGTGCAAGGGCGAGGAACCGTAGCCTATACCCCCCTGGAGCAGTATGGGGGCGACACGGGCTATACAGATGCACGCAGTGACATCTATAGCTTGGGAGCGACTCTCTATCAACTACTGGCAGGAATTGCCCCTGCCGACGCCAAAGAACGTTTCCTACGTCCTGGCGTCCTGGTTTCTCTGCGTCAAATCAATCCAGCAATCTCGCCGCGTGTAGAGCGAGTGGTCTTTCAAGCCCTTGCCATGCACCCCAACGAACGCCCCCCCAGCATCCGCGCATTGCGTGAAATGCTCTTTGGCTCGCTGCCATTACCCCACCAAAACAGTTCATTCTCAGGTGGCGCTCAATCATATGCCACAGAGCAAAGTTGGCGTGAAGTCTTTTACAGCAATCGCTATCTTGTTGCAACCGCAGCCGTGCTAATGCTTGCTGCACTCGTTTTAAGTGTGTAGCTCTTTCGCTCCTTCTGTTTCCCTTTCTATGCGCTACCCATCTTCTGGACTAAACCAGCCCACTCCTCCTCATCGGTGATTTTGCTATGCTATCATATTTAAGCGCATGAGGCTGCTTGCAAAGTTGCAAGCAGCCTCATGCGCTTAAATATGATAGCATAGCAAAATCACCGATGAGGAGGAGTGGGCTGGTTTAGTCCAGAAGATGGGTAGCGCATAGAAAGGGAAACAGAAGGAGCGAAAGAGCTACACACTTAAA
>JBBQIG010000244.1:0-7321 GCA_038324715.1 Anaerolineae bacterium
ATTATTGATCGTGGGATGGTGATGACTGGCGGTGGCGCGCAGCTGCGTAATATTGCACAGCTTTTAACACAGGAGACGGGTGTGCCAGCCTATGTGGCGGAAAATCCGATTGCATGTGTGGCGCTAGGGGCAGGTCGAGCGTTAGAAAATTACGAAATTATGCGGCGCAGTCTACCAATTGTACCCACCTAAAATTCTGCTTGCTTTTGTTAAACCTTCTTAAAGACGACCGAGTACGGGATTACCCCAGATAACGTGCTTTGCACCCAGCGTGCAAAGCATAGGCGCGTTTAAGTAAACTTTTTCCGTTCGGATTTTGACTTGCAGCGAAAGATTGATTACAATTTAATCTATTCTTAAGGATTGTGGCTGCTATTTATGCCCCTGTGTTAATGAACTCAAAAATAACTACCCTTCGTCCCGTACCCATACGAGGTCAAAAAATTGAATCGTGAAGCTATTGCCACGCAGGCTGCGCCCGCGGCGGTCGGTCCTTACTCCCAAGCCATTAAGACCGAAACCTTAATTTTTGCGTCTGGTCAGCTTGGGCTTGAGCCATCAACTGGCAAGTTGCGAGAGGGAGTTGAGGCACAAACAGAGCAAGTGTTGGCAAACTTGACAGCGGTGCTGGCTGCGGCTGGTGCTAGTATGGTAGATGTGGTCAAAACAACTATCTTTCTGGTTGACATGAGCCACTTTGCTACGGTGAACGGGATCTACGCAACGGCTTTTGCAAGCCCACCTCCAGCGCGTAGTACGGTACAGGTTGCAGCGCTGCCTTTAGGCGGCCTTGTCGAGATAGAGGCCATTGCAATAGTTAAAGGGTAATGCTTAAAAAAACAATAGGAAAAGATACAGATAGCGGTAGAAGTATAGATACATTTGTTGGCTAGCGTGATTTGGGTGCAGTTCGTAGCAAGCGCCTTGAGTCATTTTGGGTTTACGGAAGTGGTCTGCCGATAATCGTTTGGCAATTTTATTATTTTGGAGGATGTTTTTATCTTATGAGCAACGGTCACAAAAAGTACGCAACCACGATGACGTATGGTTTGGAGATGGACATTGACGAAGTTCATCCAATGACGGCACTATTGGAAGAGATTGAAAAGACCTTGTTGGAACCCCAAGGTGGGGAAATCCGCTCAGGGATTATTGTGGACAAGCGCCCACATGAAATTTTGGTCGATATTGGCTACAAATCGGAAGGGATCGTCAGCGGTCGCGAGATTGAGCGACTCAGTGAAATGCTGGCGTCACTGAACATCGGCGATGAAGTACCGGTCTATGTCATGCGCGAAGACAAGGACGGGAATCTTCTTTTGAGCATTAGCCGCGCCCAAGCCGAAAAGGATTGGGAACGTGCTGAACTGCTGATGGGGTCGCAAGAAATCTTCGAGAGTTGCGTCGCTGCCTATAATCGTGGTGGTGTGATCGTCAAAATTGGTCAGGTACGTGGTTTCGTCCCTGCCAGCCAGCTCAGCGCTGATAGCCAAAGCCAAGGCGAAGAGCAGACCGATGAGTCCGACGAGCGTTGGGCACAGTTGGTTGGCCTGAACCTGATGTTGAAGGTGATTGACATTGACCGCAAGCGCAATCGTCTGATTCTGTCAGAGCGGTTGGCTGTGCGTGAATGGCGTCGCCAGCAGAAGGAGCAATTGTTGGATCGACTCAAGGAAGGCGATGTATACGACGGTCTGATCAGCAGCATTGCAGACTTTGGTGCATTTGTTGACTTGGGTGGGGCAGATGGTTTGATCCACTTGAGCGAGTTGAGCTGGAACCGTGTCAACCACCCCAACGAAGTTGTGGCAGTGGGTGACTCTGTGAAGGTGCAAATCTTGAGTGTGGATACCGAGCGACGTCGCATTGGCCTCAGCCTGCGCCGTCTTCAGCCACAACCGTGGGATGTGGTCAACGACACCTACGAGGTCGGCCAAGTGGTGCGGGGTCGCATTACCAAGCTGGTCAATTTTGGTGCCTTTGCCCGTCTTGAGAAGGATGGCATTGAGGGCCTGATTCATGTGAGTGAATTGACCGATCGCCGCATTGCTCACCCCAAGGAAGTTGTTTCCGAGGGCGAGGAATACGATTTGCGCATTATTCGCATCGACACTGACAAGCGTCGTATGGGTTTGAGTCTGAAGCAGGCTCTGCCCCCAGTCGAGGAGAGCGAAATCGATTGGCAGATTGCTCCTAGCGGCGAAGGTGACGATGTAGATGCGGATGCAGATTCAGATGTAGATGCTGATGTAAGTGTCGAACTCAATGCTGACGAAGATGCCAGCGTTGAAGATGCGACCGAAGTCGATGCCGATGCCGCAACTGAAACAAGCGTGGAACAAGAAGAACAAGAACCTCAGACCGTTGCATAATCAGTGGCATAATCAAGTGTGACAGCTTTCTAATCGGGTGCTAATCCGTCTCTAACCGGATGCACAGATAGAAGACCTATCATTCGTAATTAGCCATTCGTAACAGAGTAAGGTAAAACCTTAGCGGGAACGCCATATGGCGTTCCCGCTTTTGTCTGGCAATAAAATTAGATGCCGAAGAATATGTTGCGGAAGCAATCGAGTACTGAATGAATTATTGGTTGCATCCAGGTTGCGAGCCAGTAAGTGTAAGCAAATTGGAAGTTAATTGTGACAATTGACGGGTATACTTTGTACGAATAGCTTATAGCAAAATGAGTAAAGTTGATCTATGCTGTATAAGTCGAAACTTTTGTCCCCGTTCAAACGTCTCTTTATAAGAAGCCAGTTTTATAAGTACCTTTGGCGATTACCTTCATACGCAATTCGGCCTATAATTTGTTGTGTGGTGGGGCTTCATTCTCCTAATCTTTCGGACTTTTGAGTCAACTTTGGTTAATTCCTAGTCGAATGGTTAGGGTTTGGGGACGGCGAAGTGGCGTTTTGCTGTTGACAAAGCCAACAGCCTATCGTTACAATAGAGCTTACTGAATGACATATGCTTACTTTCAGCGCAGTATCCATGATGTTTCTCCCCGCTGGATGGTTTCTATAGGAGCCAGATACTTGCATATGCCAAAGAGGAACGTTAGTTACGGCATCTACCCACCCATGTGGGTAAGATATGAGTGCCAGGTGATTTTGGTGAGTAACGACTATTTTAGGGAAGACAACCATGTCTGATAAACTTGACCGTTTTACAAAGCGCGCGCGGCGGGTATTGACCTTGGCGCAAGAGGAAGCCCTGCGGCTAAACCATAACTACATCGGCACGGAACATTTGCTGTTGGGTTTGGTACGCGAAGAGAATGGGGTTGCCGTTAAGGTCCTGCGCGAACTTGGGGTAGAGCCGGGTCAGGTGATCCGGGCCGTTGAGCGTACTGTGGGCCGCGGCGAGCGTCCGCCATTTGGCAAGCCGACGTTGGCACCACGTACTAAGCGTGTAATTGAGTTGGCAGTGGATGAAGCGCGACTGATGGGGCATCATTACATCGGCACCGAGCATCTGCTCTTGGGCCTGGTGCGTGAAGGCGAAGGCATCGCGGTCAACGTCTTACGTGGCTTAGGCATCAATCTGGACCGGGTTCGCACGCAAACTGCACGCAATATCTTGCAGACCCAGGCTCAGACGAAGGAAAAGCAAAAGAAGGAATCTAAGACCCCGTTGGTGGATCAACTGGGCCATGATCTGACTGCTGCTGCGGAAGAAGGCAAACTGGATCCGGTGATCGGTCGCCAGAGCGAAATTGAGCGCATGATTCAGATTTTGAGCCGACGCACGAAGAACAACCCGGCCTTAATCGGTGAACCTGGCGTGGGTAAGACGGCCATTGTTGAAGGCCTTGCCCAACGCATTATCGAGGGGAATGTGCCCGAACCGCTGCTCAACCGCCGCTTGCTCATGTTGGATGTGGGTAGCTTGGTGGCTGGCACGATGTATCGTGGTCAATTCGAAGAACGGCTCAAGAAGGTAATCGAAGAGATTATCGCATCTGGAGCTATCCTCTTCATTGATGAAGTTCACATGCTGGTCGGCGCGGGCGCGGCAGGAAGTAGCGTAGATGCTGCCAACATCCTCAAGCCTGCGTTGAGCCGAGGTGAATTGCAGGTCATCGGTGCGACAACACTGGATGAGTATCGCAAATATATTGAAAGCGATGCTGCACTCGAACGACGCTTCCAACCCATCTTAGTCAATGAACCCTCTATTGAAGAGACGATTCAGATCTTGCGGGGTGTTAAGTCTCGTTATGAAGAGCATCATAAGCTGTTAATTACTGATGAAGCCCTGCATGCGGCTGCCAATTTGGCTGCTCGCTATGTGCCGGATCGCTTCATGCCTGATAAGGCAATTGATCTTATTGACGAGGCAGGTAGCCGCGTACGTATGTATAAAGCGCCCTATGCTGCGAACCTGCGCGATACCTTTATGAATCTCAAGAAGCTTGAGAAGCAGAAGGAAGAGGCGCTGGAATCTCAGCGGTTTGATGACGCCATTGACTTGCGCTATCGCGAAGTTGAGTTGGAAGCAAAGCTCAACGAATTGCGCGAAGGATGGAATGAGACCGCTAATCAGCCCAAGGTAACACCTGAGGATATTGCCGAAGTTGTTGCCATGTGGACGGGAGTCCCCGTCAGCCGTATCGCTGGTGAAGAACGCGAACGCTTGCTTGAGATGGAAAAGGTAATGCGCCAACGTGTGATCGGTCAAGAAGAACCGATTAAGGCGATTAGCAAGGCAGTGCGCCGAGCGCGTGCTGGTTTGAAGGATCCCCGACGCCCGATTGGTAGCTTTATCTTCCTTGGGCCTACCGGTATCGGTAAGACGCTGTTGGCCCGAACGCTGGCTGAATTTATGTTTGGCAGCGAAGAAGCACTCATTAAGCTGGATATGAGCGAATTTATGGAGCGGCACAATGTGAGCCGCTTGGTGGGTGCTCCTCCAGGCTATGTCGGTTATGAGGAAGGTGGTCAATTGACCGAGGCCGTGCGCCGTCGTCCATACAGCGTAATTCTGCTGGACGAGATTGAAAAGGCACATCCTGAAGCCTTTAACATGTTGCTCCAGATCATGGAGGATGGCTACCTGACCGATGCGAAGGGTCGCCGTGTAGACTTCCGTAACACGTTGATCTTGATGACGAGTAACATTGGTGCCAAGCTCATCCAAGGTGCAAGCCGTCTTGGCTTCGCCATTACCAAAGAGGATGAAGGCACTCGCGAGCATGAATACGAGTCGATGAAGGGGAAGGTGATGGACGCTCTGAAGAAGACGTTCCGTCCAGAGTTCATCAATCGTTTGGATGGGGTCATGGTCTTCCGCAGTCTGTCACGCGATGAGATCGCCATGATCGTTGAACTTGAACTCAAGCCACTGCGTATGCAGTTGACCGAGCAAGAAATCAAGATGGTACTAACCGAGGCTGCACGCCTGGCTATTGCCGAGGTTGGTTACGATCCTGAATATGGCGCTCGACCATTGCGCAGAGTGATTCAGAACAAGGTTCAAGACCCCTTGAGCGAGGCGCTCTTGGCTGGTCGCTTTGCACCGGGAGACACCGTACAGGTCGATTATCGAGAGACAACTCTCGAGGATGAGACTACCGGACTGGATTTCGTGGTTGAAGTTATTGAGCACGCTCCGGTGAATGACCTTGATTCTGAGGCCACCGAGGCTATTGAGGCGATGCTTCAGTAGTTCGTTGGACTAATAGATTTTGTACAAGATGCAGCCCTATCCACATGGATAGGGCTGTTACTTTTTGTGAAATTAACTCCTCTGTACCCTTGATCTACGCCCTTGATCTACTCTTAGCCTATCCCTAGTCTACTCCTGTAACAAGTTTGAGATCTCTGGCCGCGGATCGTTCGCTCATTTCTTAAAGACGCAGCGGTTTGGCTGATTGTGCTTGTGTGCGTATGATTAGGTATCAACTGATGCTGTCGAGACCCGATCGTGTTGCGTGATTGGGTGCTCCATTCTTTCGACAAAATTCATCAAAACTTATCCACAAAAACTAAATCAATGGGAGACAAGAGCATGGCTGAGCAAGTTGGATTTATTGGACTTGGGATCATGGGACGTGGTATGGCAAACAACCTGCTGAAGGCAGGGTTCAAGGTGCGCGTCTGGAACCGCACGGCAAGCCGTGCTGATGCACTGGTGGAAGCTGGCGCAGAATTGGGCAGCAGTCCTGCGGATGTGGCGGCACAAAGTGACATCATCGTGACCTGTGTGAGTGATACACCTGATGTCGAGCAGGTGATTTTGGGTGAAGATGGGGTGATTCACGGGGCCAAGTCGGGCGCATTGGTAGTCGATTGCAGTACGATTAGCCCACAAGTCACCAAAGACATTGCTGCCAAACTGGCTGAAAAGGGTGTCCACATGTTGGATGCGCCGATTAGCGGGGGCAGCGAAGGCGCGGCCAAAGGCACATTGAGCATTATGATCGGTGGCGAGGAAGCGCAATTCCAGCGTGCTCTGCCCGTTTTCCAAGCAATGGGCAAGACAATTACTCACATCGGCACGATTGGGTCGGGGCAGACGGTGAAGTTGGTCAACCAAGTGTTGGTGGTGGGCAACTGTCTTGCCATGTGTGAAGCTCTGCTCTTGGCGCAAGCAGGTGGTGTTGATCTGCAAAAGACGTATGAAGCGATTAGTCAGGGCGCTGCCGGAAGCTGGATGTTTAGCAACCGCGGGCCACAGATCATGAACCGAGATTGGCGACCGGGTTTTACAGTTGCATTGCAACAGAAGGATCTGCGTCTGGTGTTGGATGCTGCTGATGAACTTGGCGTGCCACTCGTAGGAACGAGCATGATCTTTAACCTCTATCGCACGCTAGAAGCACAGGGTTTGCAAGAAGAAGGAAACCACGCGTTGATCAAGGCGTTGGAAAACCTGGCTGGTTTCGAGGTAGGTACAGAGCAGCCTGTCTAAGTAATCCTAGGAGTTACGCGTTTCACACTGTGGAATTCATTTTCCACTCGGCTGCTACCACCGGCAACGACTGCAACTGCGTAACTCCTAATTTTTATCCCCTAAATTTTATCTTCCAAAGTCTCCCCAAATTTTATCCGCCAAATTCTACAGTGTAACCTAGTGTCCTGTCAGCCATCATGTGATAGAAAAAGTTTCGGATATAAAGCGTTTTTTCATAGAGAAATGCCGGTCCGAGTACCGATTTATTTCCATCATTTCATCCATGACAGGACACTAGTAGAGCAATAGGGGGAGAACAATGAAGACGAAGATGCGGTTGTTGCTGGGACAGATGTTGGTAGCATTTTGTTTGATGACGCTCATGGTGCTGCCACTGCCCGTGGCGGCACAGCACATTATCTAT
>JBBQIG010000245.1:0-7316 GCA_038324715.1 Anaerolineae bacterium
TTTGCCGTTGTTGCTAGGGACATCAAGGCGATAGCTCCCATCAAAACTTTAATTACGGTGTACTAGTTTGCCGGCAATGCGCCAGCGAGGGGTGGAACGGGATCGGGAGCGTCAAGGGCATTCTATCTTCCGCGGCGGATCATCCACCTTTTTCCACAAGGGCACAAATAGGCGTTGGCAAGGCATATTGACGGAAGCGGAGTTGGCTATGTATGAGGAGACAGCAGCCCGTGTGCTTACGCCAGAATGTCGACAGTGGCTAGAGCAGGGTCGGGTGCTGTAATAAGCGTGAACTTGGTGCCTATTCGTTCCCCACGCTGTATAGTAACCATTACTGCGTCTACTATTCCTATGATTTGGACGAGGACAAGAGGATGCGTGAATCGAGGTAGAATTGTTCCTGCTTTGTTTGACAAGGCACTACGCCCATAGTACATTAGGCCCACAGTACATTGGTACTACCACTAGACCACCCGCCAACCTGCTTGGATATCCACATTTGAAACAGTTCTACGAATATTAAAGAAGAGCTTAGGAGCGACAGTATGGGCCAAGTTGAGGGCAAAGTCGCACTTATTACTGGTGCTTCCCGCGGTATCGGGCGAGGCTGTGCGTTAGCTTTGGCTGCCCAGGGAGCCGATATTGTGATCAACTACCGTTCGCATGCAGAGGAAGCGCAAGAGGTGGCGGCGCTGGTCAAGGGGATGGGGCGGCGCGCATTGCTATGGCAAGCCGATGTGGCGCAACGTGCAGCCATGGAGGAGATGTTTGCTGGCGCAGTGGCACATTTTGGCCGTCTGGATATTGCCGTGGCAAACGCTGCATTTTCGATCCGTGAGCCAATTCTAACTGCTAAATGGGAAAATGTTCTGCGTGTTTTGGAGGTCGCCCAGTTTGGCGTCTTTCACACTTGCCAATTGGCTGCACAGCAGATGGTGCAGCAAGAAAGGCGAGGGCGTAGCGCAGGTAAGATTGTCGTCATCAGCTCAATTTTCGCCGAATTAGCTTCTCCCACCAGTGCAGCTTATAACATGGCAAAGGCCGCCGTCAATCATTTGGCAAGCACGATGGCGGCGGAGTTGGCTGAGTATCATCTCAATGTCAATGTGGTTAATCCCGGCTGGATCGATACGCCAGGGGAACGAAATTACGCCACTGAAGAAGAGATTGCACAGGGCGCTTTGCGGCTGCCGTGGCAACGATTGGGAACCCCGGATGATATTGGTCAGGCGGTGGTCTATCTGGCTTCGGATGCAGCCGATTATGTGACGGGTACAACGCTGCGGGTGGATGGGGGCTTTATGCATGGCCTACAACTGCCGCCCCTTCCCAAGTAAGTTAACAAGTAGATTTGAATTTTATTTTCTTGCCTAGATTTTCCAGACCAGCAACTGTTGTGGTCGTAAAAGCATAAATGAACTTTGTCATCCACCCACTGGAAAGGAAATGAGCGTGGCTTCTAGCTCTAACTCGAATGCACAAGTTGTGATTGTCGATAGTCAATTCGATTTTTCCAAAGACAGATTTGCCCAGGAGGTTGCTGCCTGGGAGGCACTGGGCGCGACAGTGACTTTGGCTGAAAGCAAAACCGAGGATGAGGTTGTTGCTGCTGGCAAAGATGCCGATGTGCTGGTCTATTTGGGGCTTTATACACCGTTTACGGCAAATGTGTTGTCACAACTCCCTAAGTGCCAGTTGATCGCCCGCTTTGGTATTGGCATGGATAGCGTGGACTTGGCTGCGGCAACTGAACAAGGAATTGTGGTGGCGAATGCTGCTGAATATTGTGTGCCAGAGGTCGCTGACCATGCCACTGCCCTCATTCTTTCGTTGGCGCGCCGGATCACAATGATGGATCGTTATGTGCGCGGAGGTGAGTGGGGTGGCGCTGTGCAACATGCAGGGCCTATGCCACGCTTGGGGACGCAAACAGTGGGGTTGGTGGGCTTTGGACGCATTGCACGCCATGTTGCGCGCAATTTGGTTAACATCATGGGGACGTTGGTTGCTTATGATCCTTATGTGACACAAGCGCAAGCCGATGCGAGCCAAGTGCGGATGGTGTCGCTGGAGGAGCTTTTGAGCGTCTCGGATTATGTTTCGGTTCATACGCCCTTGATGCCAGAGACACGCGGCCTGATCGGTGGTGAGCAGTTGGCACAGATGAAGCCAACCGCTTTTCTCGTGAACACTAGCCGCGGCCCGGTTGTGGATGAGGCCGCGCTGATTGCGGCACTGCAAGCCAAGGAGATTGCTGGCGCGGGGTTAGACGTTTTTGATCCTGAACCGCTCGTGGATGATAGTCCCTTGCGCCAAATGGACAATGTGATCCTAACACCCCACTTGGCGGCTTATTCTCTACAGGCTATTGAAGACATTCATGCCGCCGTGACTGCCACCGTCAGCGATGTCTTGCAAGGCTATTTGCCGCGCCATGTCATGAACCCCAAGGTGACGCCACGCGCAGGTCTGCAACGGCGTTAGGCCGATTAGTTCAGTGGGGGTAACGTGTTCAATAAAAATGTTCAGTCAAAATGCTCATTTAGTTAAGTGAGCTAACAAGTAGGAGAGATGGTACGTGTCGGTAACAGAGCAAGCGGCAAAGATCCGGGTTCAACCAGATAAACTGCGGAAATTTGCCCAGACCGTTTTGGAACGAGCAGGTGTCCCCACTGACCAAGCGGCGGACGCAGCGGATGTGTTGGTATGGGCAAACTTACATGGCGTGGATACGCATGGTGTGCGGAATTTGAAGCCTCTCTACATTGAAGCCATTAGCAAAGGGGTGGTTGAGCCAAAGCCTACATTCGTGATTGAACATGAAACTTCGGTGACGGCGCGGGTTGATGGTGCGGGCGGATTAGGGCTGGTTGCTGGGCCGTGGGCGATGCGCTTGGCAATGAAGAAGGCAGAAGAACATGGTGTGGGGATTGTTGCTGTACGCAACTCGCATCATTATGGCGCGGCTGGCTATCATGCCATGATGGCAGTACCCCAGGATATGATCGGTGTTAGCCTTACGGCGCTACTTTGGGCGAAGGGCAATAGAATTGGGGTCTTGCCAACGTTTGGTAAGGTTCCCATGCTTTCCACGAATCCGATTAGCGTGGCAGTCCCCACGGGTATAGAGCCGACCTTCTTGCTGGATATGGCGACCTCGATCACGCCAATGAATCGCGTTGTGCTCTATCAAGAGGTTGGACAGCCTATCCCTGCGGGTTGGGCTTTGGATGAGAATGGTCAACCTACCACTGACCCCTCGATTGCACGCCAACTGTTGCCCCTAGGCGGTTCACGCGAGACAGGTGGACACAAAGGCTATGGCTTGTCGGTGATGGTCGAGATCTTCTGTGCCCTCTTGTCTGGGGGTTGGGATCAAGGGGCTGATGGCTTTGAGCAGACACGGGATGCCCACTTCTTGATGGCAATACGCGTGGATGCCTTCCGTTCCGTTACCGACTTTAAAGCGGGGATGGATGCAATGATCGACACGTTGCACAAAGTGCCGCCTGTTGATGGGCAAGAGCGGGTGATGGTGGCTGGTGAACCGGAAGCGATGACAAGACAACGTCGCACTCAGATGGGGATTCCGTTGGCCCCCAATGTGGCAGATGATTTGGCTGCCCTGGGTGAGCGTTTTGATGTGTCATTTGACTTGGAGTAGGGTTTGTAGGTGTGAGTTAGCAGCGCAGCGGAGAGAGGGATTCTTCGCTGCGCTCAGCATGACAATTGATAGAGGGTAACAGGTCGTGGTTTAGAAGTTGACGACTTTGCCTGTGCGTGAGGATTCGAGCAGGCCCAATGCGACCGCAACACCAACCAATCCGTCATGACCGCTGACCGGGGGATCCCGATCTTCCAGGATGGCGTTGGTGAAGACGCCCATTTGTTCAATGTAGGCCCCCATGCGCGGCTGGCGGAAGGCAGTATCGGCGAATTCGGTGTTGACCGGCGGCTGTTCTGCAACCACACGCCAGGTGCCATCATTGGCAAGTTTTAGATTTTCATAGGCGTTCATGTCCAAGAGACCCGTTTCGCCCATGATCAGGGCGCGAAAGGCTTGGTTGGGGAAACCTGGTTGTGGACTGGCACTGGAGGCCCAAAGGGACATGATGGTGCCGTTGTCAAAGAGGAGAAGTCCCATTGTGGTATTCTCTGGTTCATGCGGTTCGCGCAAGGTGCGTGAATGTCCGACGGCGCTGACCACATTGGCTCCAAGCATCCAACGCACGAGATCGATGGAATGAACACCCCCTGCTAAAATATGGCCTACGGAGGCTGGATTTGCCCACCAACTCCAATCGCCCCCAAAACCTGGGTCGGTAAAGAGTTGAAAAACCTGGTTGAATTGGATGGTGTGGACTTTGCCAATGGCACCGGCACGAACTTGGTCATAGGTGGCGCGGGGAACTGTGCGGTAGCGTTGCTGATAGCCCACAGAGAGCTTGAGGTTGCGCTTGGCACATGCTTCGAGTATGCGCTCGGCGTCTTCTACGGTGGTCGTCATCGGCTTTTCGATAAAGAGATGCTTGTCGTGGGCTGCGGCGAGAAGCGCTTCTTCGGCATGCATAAACTGGGGTGTGGTGATGACGATTGCATCAATGTCGGTACGTGAAACCAGTTCTTCGGTGCTTTGGCACAACTCAGCACCATAGTCAGCGGCGAGTTTGGGCGCACGTTTGCCTCCGGCAACGGCAACCAACTCAGCTTGGTTAAGATTATGGATAGCCTCGGCATGAGTTCGTCCCATAAAGCCTGATCCCAGAATGCCATAACGTATTTTGCTCATATTTCCTCATGGTTTTTCTGCAAGATGTGGGTGTGTAGAGGGGTAGAGTGTAGATAAAGGAGGTGCTTCGTTTCACTGTGCGAAACAAAGCACCCTTGACGTGAAATTTCATCTCATAGTATAGTAACGTTACTGCCGCGTCAAACATCCACCAGGCAGCATTGTTCTACCCCAGCTTGCCTGTTGTGTGCACACTGCACACCGACTACGTTTCCCCCGGAAACAATTGTACCTGCGGTTTAATCAAACCGTTCATGCACCATTCCGTTCGGTGTACCATCCTGTCGGTTTGTTTTGACAAAGCCAATCTTGCTGTTCAGTTTGTATAGGATGCACGTTTAATTCAATCTAATCACAAGGAGACGATGCAATGTCCAAAAAGACTCACGTCTGGTATGGCTTATTGTGCGTTGTTCTGGGTCTAACGTTGGCGGCTTGTACGGGCCAACCTGTCGCCCCGACAACGGATACAGAAGCCACAGAAGCACAAGCTGAAAGCGAAGCGACTGTAGCGCCAGCCGCAGAAGCTTCGGTTCCAATGGAGACAGGCAACACCTGGATCAATACCTGTGAGGAAGAGCCTGTTAGCGGTGGTGAAATCACGTTGGCAATTCCAAATGAGGCTATGGTTGGGCGCACATGGTTAAGCTATGGCTCTACCAATGAAGCATTTGTCTTTAATCAACTGGTTGACCTGGACATTAACGATGCTGAGACGATTCTGCCCGACGTTGCCACAAGCTGGGAAGTGTCTGAAGATGGCTTGGTCTACACTTACACCTTGCGCGATGATGTGCTTTGGCATGATGGTGAGCCTCTGACCGCGGAAGACGTGAAGTGGACGGTTGAGTTATTCTCGCATCCAGATTCCGCCGTGGCAGTTCGCACCGTGCTACCTCTTTCCGCTATTGTTGGCTTTGAGGAGTTCTCGGCGAATGAGGCAGATGAGATCACTGGTGTTCAGGTGATCGATGAGACGACTGTCGAGTTCACACTCTCGTCGTCCCGTGCCGATTTCTTCTATGGCATGGCTGGCATGAACTTATGGCCTCAGCATCCGTTTGAGGGCATGGCATTTGTCGATATTCCTACCTCTCCGTTGGTACGCGAGGATGTTATTGGCTCTGGTCCTTTCCAACTGGCTGAGTTTGTCCCTGATCAGTATTATATCTTGGAAGCCAACGAAGATTACTTCAAGGGCCGACCTCATTTGGATCGCCTGATCTTCCGCATTGGCTTGCTCACTGTTGCCTCGTGGCTACCCGGTTTGGAAAGTGGGGAGATTCAGGTGGGTAACATGATCAATGGTCTCGATCGCGAACGCGTCGAAGGTATTGAAGAACTGACCGTTGTCGGCGCACCGCTGCCGGGTGCAATGGCTATTTGGCCGAACCATCAGAATTTCCCCGACAAGCGCATTTTGCAAGCTCTTCTCTATGCGATTGATCGCGAGGCCATTACCACTGGCGTCTATGGCCCAGGACAAGCATTTGTCTACGACTGGGATAACATCGATCCGAACAACACATGGATCAGTCCAGATGTGCCAGATTACCCGTATGACCCAGAGATGGCGGAGCAACTTTTGGCTGATGCGGGTTGGGACTCTAGCCGCGAGTTGGAGTTTGTGACCTATTACCTAACCGAACTTGACCGCAATGTTGTGGCAGCCATGCAACAATATTGGGCGCAGGTGGGTGTGACAGTCAATGTTGAGCATATGGAATCACCAGCCTGGGCAGCACGTGTCTATGAAGAGCCAGACTTTGATTTGGCTTATGGGTGCTGCGGTATCTCGCTTCCTTATGAGTACTCACGCTACTCCTGTGCTAATGTGCCGCCTGCGGGTGTCAATGCTTCGGGATACTGTAACGAAGAAGTTGACCAGATGGTGACAGATTCAATCGTCGAGCCTGATCCAGATGCGCGCAGAGAGCTGTGGTATACCATCAGCGAAATCACGAATGAGGAATTGCTGCATCTTCCCCTCTTCCAACAGGATCGTGGTCACGCCATCAACCGGGATGTTTGTAACTATCAGTTCCGTCAATGGTCCAACATTGTGTGGCCAGAGCGCAATCCAGAGACTTGGTTCCTCAATCCAAGTTCCTAATTGCCCAAGTAGTTCCTAACTGGCTGTGTAAATTCACAGTGTGTGTAGTCCGATCTTCTTAATCTAAAGAGTGCGGTGCGGTTCTGAACTTTCAGAGCCGCACCGCATGAGTAACAGTTACTTCTTATGGCACGCTATATACTACGACGAATTTTTCAAGCAATCCCTGTATTGATTGGTATTTCGATCATTACCTTTACCTTTATGGAGTTGGCTCCTGGCGATGCGGTCTCGGGATTGCTGATGGACCAGCAAGGCAGTGCTGGGAATATTGATACGGCAGCCCTGCGGGCGCGGTATGGTCTGGATCAGCCTGCGCCTGTGCGCTATGTGCGCTGGGTGGGCGAGTTGCTGCAAGGCAACATGGGGACACGTATCCTCAGTGGTCAGCCAGTTGCCCAGGAGATTGGGCGT
>JBBQIG010000246.1:0-7288 GCA_038324715.1 Anaerolineae bacterium
TATGGGCAACTCCAGCAGGGGCAAGTGATGCAGATTGTCATCTGATGGTGCAATGCATGGAAAACTGGTTTTTGACTGACCGACAAGCACTTGCTCAGTTTTTTGGCCAAGGCTTCCAAGACAGTGCCTTACCAAACAGTGCCTTACCAATAGGTGTTAACAACGTTGAAAGCATTTCCAAGCAACAGGTTTATCGTTCGCTGCGCCATGCCACTAGAAGTTGCAAGACCAAGCCATCTTATAACAAGGGGACGCATTCGTTCGATTTGCTAAAAAGGATAGATCCCACTAAGTTAAGTATTGCCTCACCGTGGGCTAAACGTCTATTCGATGAACTCAAAACAAGGTAGCATCCAGGGTATTCTGTTTATGTAAATTTTGAGCGCAGATATCAAATTCAGGATCTTCTACACACTCACACCTGCTCAGTAGAGCTTTGACAGCCAGCGCATTGCCCATCTATACTTTACGCAGTAGAATCAATCTAGCTTGACCCCCTGATTCCCTTCATCTTACAGGCTGCATCTCTCATCGTGGCGCAACCATAGTGACAACTAGAACAAATTACAATAAAGGTCTCTACTCCTCATGCAGTCCATTCCTTTACCCAACACCGATCTGCATGTTTCATCGCTCTGTCTTGGCACAGGCGACTTTGGCAGCGGGCTAGACCAAGCAGCTTCGTTTCAGCTTCTGGATGAATTTGTGGAGGGTGGCGGCAATTTCATCGACACTGCCAACATCTATGGTGACTGGATTCCTGGCACCAAAAGCTCCAGCGAGAAGATGATCGGCAAGTGGCTGACGGTGCGCGGCAATCGCCAACGCATGATCATCGCTACCAAGGGCGCGCACCCGCTGATGACCAGCATGAACGTACAGCG
This sequence comes from Anaerolineae bacterium, assembly GCA_038324715.1. Lineage (GTDB taxonomy): Bacteria > Chloroflexota > Anaerolineae > Caldilineales > Caldilineaceae > QEUY01. The sequence goes on from JBBQIG010000246.1 coordinate 885, forward strand.
CATGGCTCCCCATGAACTGATCCACGATATTGAACAAAGCTTGGGGCATCTCCAAACCGACGTGATTGACCTCTATTGGCTGCACCGTGACGATCCAACGCGGCCCACCGGGGAGATTATCGAGACACTGGCGGGACAAGTGAAGGCGGGGAAGATTCGCTATTTTGGCTGCTCCAACTGGCGCGTGGAGCGCATCCGCACCGCCAATGAGTATGCCGCGGCACATGGCTTGCCCGGATTTGTCGCCGACCAGATGCTGTGGAATGCAGCGGTGTTGGATGTGGAGGCATTGCCCGACAAGTCCATGGTGGCAATGGAGGCTCCGCTCTATGCCTACCACCAAAAGAGCGGACTCGCGGCAATCCCCTACTCCTCGCAAGCACATGGGCTATTGCACAAGCTGGCAGCGGGTAACGGCGCAGCGATCCGGCCTAATCACCAGGCAATTTATCCGCTACAAGCCAATCAAAAGCGTGTGGCTGCGGCACAGGCATTGGCGCAGGAATTAGGCGTCTCGTTGACGGGCATCGTCTTGGGCTATCTGCAATCACAGCCCTTTACAACCATCCCCATTATCGGCGCACAGAACTTGCCCCATCTCCAAGATAGCATGGCAGGGGATGGCGTGCGCTTGACCTCTGCACAAGTGGCCGCGCTGGACGCCGCAGCGTAACAAAGAAATCTCTGATTCGCTCGTATTTTCTCTACTTCTCTCTTGTATTCTCTAGTGTATTCTCTAGACAGGAAACCTACCGATGCAATTCGATTTACTGATCAAGGGTGGCGAAGTTGTTGACCCTGGCAGCGGCAAACAGGGGCGGCTCGATGTTGCCATTAAGCGCAACCGCATTGCTGCCGTGGACACCAATATCCCTGCTGAATCTGCTGTGCGTACCATTGATGCCACGGGGCAATATGTCACCCCTGGCTTGGTGGATCTACACACGCATGTCTATCACAGCGTGACCTATTGGGGCATCTATGCCGATCCAGTGGCGGCGCGCAGTGGCGTTACCACCTGGCTCGATGTGGGGTCAGCGGGAGCATTCAACGTGCAAGGTTTCCGCGAATTCATGGTGAAGCCTTCGGCGGCGCGCCTTTATGCGCTGCTCAATATTTCCACGATTGGCTTAACGGCTTCGAGTTGGGAATTGGCGAACCTCAACTATTGTGATGTGGATTTGTGCGTCAAGCTGACCAACCTCAACCGCGACCTGATCCTGGGCGTGAAGGTACGCATTGACCACAACACCACCAGCGGCACAGGGCTGGAGCCACTGCGCCGTGGACTTGAAGCCGCAAAACGGCTGGAGCAGCCGATGATGGTGCACATTGGCTATGGCCCGCCCACTGTGCAAGAAGTGCTGCCCTACCTGCGCCCTGGCGATATTCTGACTCACTGTTTTACAGGCGGCAACATGCGCATTATCGACGGTGCGGGCAAGCTGTTGGATGATGCCAAGCGCGTCTGGGATGCTGGCGTGATCATGGATGTCGGGCATGGCGGCGGCTCCTTCTCCTTTGAAGTGGCAGAGAAGTTGATCGAACAGGGCTATAACCCCGATGTGATCTCCTCAGACATTCACCAGCACAGCGTCAATGGTCCACTCTTTGACCTGCCCACCTGTCTGAGCAAGTTCCTCGCCATTGGCATGAGCTTTGAGGATGTGGTGCGCGCGGCAACCGTGCGCCCCGCGCAAGTTATGGGGCTGGGCGATGAAATTGGTACGCTCAAGGTGGGGGCGCTGGCAGATGTGGCGCTCTTTACGCTAGAAAAGGGTGAGTTCCCGCTCTATGATGTACACATGGAAGTGCGTACAGGCAAAGAGTTGATGCGTAATACGCTGACCATTGTCAATGGCCGCGAGATGCCACGCATCCCCGATGGGCCGATGGCTCCTTGGATGGAACTGGGCGAGAACCAGCGCCAAATTCTTGACCAAGGCCATGACCCAGAGACGATGGTCAAGAAGCAACGGGTTACGGCATAGATTACTTCAAGTGCTGTCACAAGTGCTCTAAAGTCGTGCCGCTTGTGACAATTTGGGGATGGACACCTTCCTCGAAGCTCATAGTACAGAGTTGGGCTTCGAGGAAGGTCTACGACTCACTCCTTCGTCTCTCTATATATACCCTCACCCAAAGGTGTTTTAGATCAAGGTGTTTTAGATCGAATATTCTGGCTCAAAGCCAATTAACGAGTGAGCCTTGCGATTACTCACAAGAGTCTCTGCGCCTCGCAAGGGTGCTGTCCAAACCTGGCTTTCGGGGAAGAAGAGATTGACGAGTGCATTTGAATCATAGTTGAGAGAATTGTGCTTGGCGTTGATAAACAAGGGGTGGCTTCCCTCATACTCGGCACTTAGTGCCTTGTCAATGCCCTGGGCAGCGTCACGCTCGTCAATGTAGGACCAGAAATTGAAGCGTTCAAAGGCATACGCGCCAAACAACGGGTCATCCGAGACCCCTTCGCGCTTGATTCCACCATGCCCCAAGGGATACTCCATATGCTTCCTGGCGCGGAAATCAATGGTCGCTGCACGCAAAGCCGCTAACCGTCTGATGCGTTCTGCCTCTGGCTGTGAAGCAAATTCGTCGATCAGCGTGCGCGATTGCTCAACACGCTGCTGCACATTGTCACTGTCGATAAAGGTTTTCGGCCAGACACCAGGGAAACGGAAAGATGCACCAGAGATTCCTGCGCGCCGCCAATAATAGGCAGCAATGTCTTCCACCAACTCTTTAGAAAAGGAATAAGCATCCGTGGTGCAGGTCGGGTGTTCTTCATCAATCGGAAAGTAGTTGGGAGCGATCTCCACAGTACCCCAGAAACAGCCAAAGGCGTTGATCGAGCTAGCTTGTACCACGCGCTGAATGCCTTCATCGGCGGCGGCTTCATAGACGTTGTATGTACCCGTCACATTGATGTGAAACAGTTCGGGTGCAGAGACAGCCAGCGGGTTGGGGATTGCCGCCAGATGCACTACGGCATCACAACCGCGCACCTTTTCGCGTATATCCGCATAATTCGTAATATCAGAGGTCTGATACTCGGCGTTCTCGAGTTCAACCCCTTCACGCCGGTCAATCACACGCACATCCCACCCGCTGTGGATCAGGCGCTCCACAACGGCCTTCCCCACCGCACCAATACCGCCAGTGACCAAAACTTTCATGATCTATTGTTTCCTTGCATTACCATTGCATTCGTTGTGTAGAGGGCTACACCACATTGTACCCTCAGAAGTAAGCTTTGCTTGAAAATTTCTGGCGGTGTTATGCTGCATACCTCTAGCCCCTTACCCCTTATTTGCGCGAAAACTCTTTTGAGTGTGTCCCAAGTTTTAGGAAGGGGGTGCGGTTTGTCACCCCGTAGGGGTCTCTCCGCCACCACGTCCCAGAGAGATTGGGAACCCCCTGGGTACGGCATGACAGGCAGCCCTCGCTTGTGGCGATGAAAACCCGCCTATTTCCTGGGATGCACCCGACTCTTTTTATGACCTTGACATTCGACCCACCATCATCTTTAATTCAATTGCCTGTCCGGTAGATTGCCTCTCTCTTGCAAACCATCGCGCACCATCCTATCTAGCACCTGCTTATCTAAATTGTTACAAGTTGTTTAAAGTAACGTCCTCCAGAAAGGGAATTCCCAATGCAGTACACCAAGCTAGGTCAAAGTGAGCTAAACGTTTCCACCTATGCCCTGGGTTGTTGGTCTTTTGCAGGGGGCAACTATTGGGGTGAACAAGATGATAATGTCTCCATTGCCACTGTCCATGCTGCACTGGACGCAGGCATTAACTTCTTTGACACGGCAGAGGCCTATGAAACGGGTACTTCGGAGCGCGTGTTGGGCAAGGCATTGCTGGGGCGGCGCGATCAGGCTATTATCGCCACCAAAGTTGCCGCCAATCATTTGGCAGCAAATGACGTAATTGCGGCGTGCGAGCAAAGCTTGGAGAACTTGCAGACGGATTATATTGACCTCTACCTCATTCATTGGCCCAACTGGGAAGTGCCTTTGACGGAGACAGTAGGTGCGCTGGAACAGTTAAAGCGTGATGGCAAGATTCGCGCCATTGGCGTTTGCAACTTTGCCACCAAAGACCTCACGGAAATCCTCGAACTTCACCCAATTGTCACCAACCAATTGCCTTACAGCTTGCTTTGGCGTGTGATTGAACGCGAGATCTTGCCACTTTGTCTTGCCAACGACGTGGGGTTGATGTGTTATAGCCCCCTTAGCCAGGGTCTACTCACAGGTCGTTATGCCAGTGGGGATGAAGTTCCCGCAGGGTTAGCGCGCACCCGTTATTATAATAGTGCGCGCGTTGGCGCGGCACATGGGGAGCCTGGTGTCGAGGATGAGGTATTTACTGCGCTGGGGGAAATTCAGAAGATTGCCACGCAGTTGGGCGCGCCAATGGCAGCCGTGGCGCTGGCATGGCTGCGCCAGCAACCTGGTGTTGCCACCATTTTGGTCGGTGCGCGCACCCCACAAGAGTTGCAACTGAACCTTCCTGCCCTGGATCTGCATCTTGCACCCGAACTGATTCAGAAGCTTAATGCGGTGACGGAGCCAGTGAGGGAAAAACTGGGCAATAACCCTGACATGTGGCTTGTACCCTCGCGTATGCGCTAAACGAATGTCAATAAACGAATGCCAATACAGACGTAATTGCTCGCAATTTATTAGGAGTTACTAGTATTACAGCGCAAGGTAGGGTGAAAGTGAGGCAAGGCGAGTGAGTTTGGACTTGCGATGGGAGAGATAAGCATGATAATTGCGTTTCTGGTAGTAACGGATGCGGGCGAGCGCAGCAGCGATATCGAAAACAGGTTTGGGCAAAACGCTGGTTAACAAAAGGCGGACTTGGTAAAGGGTCAAAGCTGGGGCGAGGTGTTGAAAATGGACACGCAGTCGCACGAGGAAATGATGAGCCAAGGCCACGAGCAGGATATGGTGATGCCAGCCAAGCCAACTGCGCATTTCATAGTGGTCAAGACCGACTTCGCCTTTCGCTTCCTCAAAGATGGTTTCGATGGGCCAACGCATGCCACTGATGCGCACCAAGGCACATAAAGAGATGTCGGCAGGGGCGTTGCAGAAATAGAACTTGACGACTGTTGGGTGCTCCAAGTTACGGCGGATGACCAACCAGAGTTGAGGGCCGGGCAAGTTGTGGCGGGCTTCAATGATGCGCAAAAAGGCAAAGTCACAGACGATGGGGCCTTTGCTCCCTTCTTTGATGGTAGCCCGGGTCCACGCATCTTGCGGGAGGAAGGCAATCAGTTCATGGACGCAGAGTGGGCGCTGCGCCGGATTACACAAGCGCAAGCGGGTTGGCGGACGACCACGCCCTTGCCTTTGCGGCAGATAGACTTCAGGTCGGCAGCGCCAAATCAACGTCGTGCATTTGATTTCCGTAAAATACCATTTTTGCAAAGCTGCCACCCCATCACGAAATGCAGGGGAGTCGCCATAGAGTGCATCGGCAACCACCCACTGAAATGGCAAACTCGCACGCTTGATGGCACGCTGCAGCAGCCCCAGGCCAATCGCAGGCTTAGTTTGGGACACCACTTCGCCTGGCATACCACAAGCTTGGCGTTGGGCGGCATGTTCGTCATCAAACCAGGCTTCTGGCACAAACAATTGCCCTTCAATCAAGCTGTAGCCCTGGCGACTGGCATAGCCCAAGTAGACACCTACTTGGCTGTTGGCAACCTTGCCCACCGAGCCACAGTACTGCGCCGCTACCCCAACCGAGTCATCGCCTTGTTTGACGACCCCAGATTCGTCAATCAAAGCAACTCCATCCTCTTCACCCAGTGTCTCGGCCACCAACTGTTGATGGATTGCGATGACCGCTTCTGGCTGCCACGGACTTTGACCGATAAAGTGCTGCAAACTGCGTACATTCTCACCCCATTCCAGTGCCATTTGTTCGACATTCTTGCGCAGGGTATTGCCCAGCAAGCCACAAAGGTAGACTTTGCTCCACGCCAATTGTTCCGCTCGCACAAAGCCCGCCTTGAACAACGCAACATAGCTCGTCATCTCTTCCCAAAATTGCTTAACATCTCGCTCACTCAAATTACATTCTGGCGCAGGACAAGTTTCGATTATACTGTCTCTAGGCATGGTATTCTCCTTCTCCCTCTTATTTGATCGTGGTTGGAGAAAGAATACTATGCCTTTCCATTTTTACCCTACATCACCCTTCCTGACTTACCTTGCGCTGTAATACTAGGAGAACAATTCTATAATAACTGACTTTGATGGTTTCTGTCTACAACGAGTCAGAACAAGTGTTTCTTAGGTTAAGTCGCCCACTCCTCCGCCAACCACAATCATGGCGATTCTGCGGCTCATCAAGAAGCCGGGCAAAATTGAGAGC
>JBBQIG010000247.1:0-7276 GCA_038324715.1 Anaerolineae bacterium
GCTCTATAAGGGCAAGAATATGCGTAGCCTCAACCGAGATGAACAGATCAGCTTCCGGCGCGATGTGCAAGCCGTCTTTCAGGATCCTTTTTCGGTCTATAACCCCTTTTATCCAGTTGACCATGTGTTGGAGATGCCCATCGACAAATTCAAGCTTGCGAAGTCGCGGCCTGAGGCACGACGCTTGATGGAAGATGCCTTGTCTGATGTGGGGTTGCAGCCCGAAGAAACGCTGGGGCGCTTTCCACATCAACTGAGTGGTGGGCAACGGCAGCGGATTATGGTGGCGCGTGCCCTGTTGCTCAAGCCGCGGCTGATTATCGCCGATGAACCAGTGTCGATGGTGGATGCATCGCTGCGTGCCACCATTTTGGAAAGTTTACGCAAACTCAATCGTGAGTTTGGTATCTCGATTCTTTATATTACGCATGATCTCACCACAGCCTATCATGTCAGCAATGACATTATGGTGCTCTATCGTGGGGGACTTGCCGAGGTTGGCGATGTGGAGCATGTGATTAAGAATCCACAGCATCCCTATACACAGTTGTTGGTGGATTCAATTCCGTGGCCCGATTTGGACCGTACTTGGGGCACGAATCAGATCAAGATGAGTTCTAGTATCAAGGTGAACGGGGCTGGGGTGGAGGGCTGTAAGTTTGCCGATCGCTGTCCGCATGTGATGACACAATGCGTGCAAACGTCGCCGCCACTCTATCAGGTGAATCCCACTCGTGCTTCAGCTTGCTTCCTGCACCAGGATGCCCCCGTGCTCCCGCGTGAGGAGATAGATCGACTTTTCGTTTAAGGTATAAAGATTTGTGTGCAGGCGTTGCCTGGAAAGGAGGTGCCGAGAGTGCAAAGGGTTTGCCGCCTTGCGCATCAACAGAGTGAGAAAAATATAGGGAAGCCAAAAGGTTTTCCACTCCCCTTGTAAGTTACTTTGCACATTCATTAGCTGTGAACCATGGAGATGAAAGAATGTACGCATCAAAACCACGCACATTGCAGATGCTGCTGGTCAGCCTGGTCATTGCGGCGATGTTGGCTGCTTGTGGCGCTCCTGCTGCCCCAACCACTGACACTCCTGCCGCAGAAGCACCAGCGGAGGGAGCCACTGTTGCAGATGCCCCAGTTGCAGAGGCTATCGAACCTGACCTACCCGAAGTACCCCGCAACCGCACACTCATCATAATGGCTGGCGGCCCTAACCAATACGCATTGTTCAACAACAACAATCCCTTTATTCCTGGTTCTGACCAGGGCTTCCACACGGGTACGCTCCCTGCGATTCGCGAACCCTTGATCATGTTCAATGTGTTGACTGGTGAATATGAAAATTGGTTAGCTGAGAACTGGGAGTATAACGACGACAATACCGAAATCACCCTCTTCTTGCGTGATGGTGTGAAGTGGTCGGATGGTGAAGCATTCAATGCGGACGATGTGGTCTTTACCTTTAACCTGCTGCGCGACAACGCCGGGAGCATGGTGCATCTTGCCGACCTTCCTGTTTACTTGGAAGGCGCAGAGAAGATTGATGACCTAACAGTGAAGTTGACCCTGAAGAGTCCGAACCCTGCCTTCTGGGCGACGACTTTGAGCACAAACCACGGGCCGAGCATGCTGCCAGAGCACATCTGGGCGGATGAGAACCCGCTGGAATTCACCGATTACGACCTGGAAGCGGGTAATCCTGTCGGTACAGGCCCCTACAAGCTGGTCTATGCGTCACCCCAGCAGAAGGTCTATGACCTGCGCACGGATTGGTGGGCGGCTGAGACTGGCTTTAAGCCTTTGCCACAGGTCGAGCGCATTGTTTATCTGCCTGCCCAGGATGAGAGCCAAGCGGCTCAGTTGATGATTCAGAATCAGCTTGACATGGGGCCAATTATGCAGGTTTCCACGCTGCAAACGGTGCTTGCCCAGAATCCTAAGGTTATCACCTTTACTGGACAAGAATCTCCCTATGGCTACTTGGACTGGTGTCCGATTGACCTGAACATGAACGCTTCGGTTGCCCCATATGATGATAAGGATATTCGTTGGGCAATTTCCCATGCGATCGACCGCGAGAGACTGGTGGCATTAGCCGAGTCGAACGCAGGTGTGCCTGCTCTGCATCAGTTCACTCCCTATGGCTGGTTTGAACCCTTTGATGAAGCTTTGCAAGATGTCTTTGCCAAGTATGAATATGGCATCAATGCCAACCTGGCTAAGACCGATGAGATTATGACCTCGAAGGGTTGGACGAAGAATGCCGACGGGCTGTGGGAGAATGCCGCTGGCGAAACTTTTATGATGAATATGTATGTGCCAGATTGGCTGCGTGGTTATGGCCCACCTCTTAGCCAACAACTGCGCGACGCAGGTTTTGATGCGACCTTCGATAACTCACCAGGTTTGGGTAGCGCTGTACAGACGGGCGAGCAAGTGCTTTCTGTCGGCTGCAAAGGCCCCAGCGGTGTGTTGGGTATGGATCCCTACTTCATGCTTGCTGTTTATTCTGGCGAGTACTTCCGTCCCACTGGACAACCGGCGCCAATCTCCTGGGCGACTTCGCGCTGGCAGAATGCGGAGTATGATGCTTTGATCGAGCAGATCGCTCCGCTCAGTGCAGACGATCCGCAGATGATGGACTTGTTCCTACAAGCGATGGATATTTGGGTGAGCGAGATGCCTGACATCTACTTGGGTCAACTCATTATTCGTTATCCAATGAGCACAGAATATTGGACCAACTGGCCTGATCAGGAAAATCCCTATGGGTTCCCTCACTCCTGGCAAGAAGAGTTGGAGAAGACCTTTATCAATCTGGAGCCAGCACAGTAACTGGTTGAATCAGCAAATCTAGATTAGGGTAAAGACGGGGGAGTCTGGTTTATTCCAGACTCCCCCGTTCCATTGTTTACACTTGACATTTTCAACTGACTACTGTCAGCAGTGAGTGCCAGCACTACACCAACACCTTACTCTTTGCGTTCCATTTCCCGCATTAAGTATTGTGTGGTGAGATTGGCTGAAGTATCTTGCAGTTGTGCTGTAAGACCGCCATCGGCGACCAGGGCATGTCCCGTGACGAATCCTGCGTCGTCGGAGAGCAGGAAGCGGATGACTTTGGCAATGTCATCGGGTACACCTGTGCGCCCGACGGCATAGATGGCTGCTGCGCGGCGTTTGGCGTCCTCTGGAACAGCAGCATCATTGGTGATAATCCAGCCTGGGCAGACAGAGTTGACGCGGATTCCATCTTGTCCATAATCCAACGCCATGGCGCGGGTGAGGTTAATGACACCTGCTTTTGCGGCATCATAGACGCCATAGCGGCGGTCGGCGGCGAGTCCATGTACGGAAGCAATGTTGACCATTGCGCCGCCTCCTTGCTGGCGCATCATTGGGAAGCCATATTTGCCAAAGAGAAAAATGGCTTTGAGCATGATGTCCATTGAGCGATCCCAATCACCTTCGCTCAACTCTTCGACAGTGCCGTGGGCTGACCAGTAGGCGTTGTTGACGATATAGTCCAAGCGTCCCAACTGCGCAACGGTCTGCTCGACACAGTGGCGAATGGCTTCGTGCTTGCCTACGTCGGTGTGGTGGTAAATGGCTTTGCCACCAGCGGCTTCAATCTCGGCGACCACTTCTGCGCCGTTGGCATCGTTAATATCTGCCACAATGACCTGAATGCCATCCCCGGCGAGTAGTTTGGCGGTGGCGCGGCCAATGCCGTGGGCTGCGCCTGTTACAATTGCGACTTTACCTGCGAAATTGCTCACAATGTTTCCTTGTATGGACTAAAGAGTAATGGACCAAGTAGTAATGTACTAAATTAATGTCTAACGTTGAAACAGTTGCCAGGCGCGTCCTGGTCGTTCGACACGAAAGGTTTCAATGTTGCCCTGGTCGGCTACGGTCACATAGCAGGTGCAACCATCTGCACCGCCAAAGGCAATGTTGGTGCAATTCTTGCCTGTCAGTTGAACTTCCAAGAGCACTTCTCCCTGGGGAGAGAGTTTTGCAATCGTACCCTTGCCCCAACGCGTGACATAGAGATTGCCATCCACGTCACAGCGCATTCCATCCATGCCATAATCGGGGAATTGGATGAGCAGGCGCTTGTTGCTGATCTCGCCTGTCTGCGAGAGGTCGTAGGCCCAGATATTGCGTTGGGCGGTTTCGTTGACATACAAGGTGCGTTCGTCCGGCGCAACCTCTATGCCGTTGGTTGTGCCCATTTGCGTCTCTAGCAAAGTGACGCTGCCCTGTCTGTCAATCCGCCATACTTGCCCCCAGGAGCCACCCCAATTGGGATCGCTGGCGAAGATTAGATCGTTGGCGCTGATGGCGATGTCATTGGGCTGGTTCATGCGTGGTTCGTGTGCATAGACGTGAATCGCAGCATTGCGCTCGTTCAGAGTCGTGGCGTTGGCACAAGCCTTCATATCCACGCGCAACACATTGTGGTTGGTGTAATCGGCAATCAACATATCATCGTGGCTATCAAAGCGGATGCCATTGCCAATGCTGCCGTTCGGTAAATCTAGAAAGACGCTGCACTCACCACTGGGTGTGACTTTGCCGATGGTATGCTGGCGCTCATAATTGACAGCATATAAGTTGCCGTCGCGGTCGCAAGCAGGGCCTTCAACCCCACTGGTGAAGGAATTGACGGGGGTGAAAACTGTAGCTGTGTTGAGTTGAGCAGTTGAAGACATAGCGTATTCCCCAAATCTTGCAGAGTAGGTTGTCCTTTGGGAGAGGGTTGAGATCAAAATGGACGTAGCGGCACAAGCGGCTACGTCCATTTTACGCCCAATGACAGGGGTGTCAACTGGTGCGCGAACTTGATACTTACTTGACTTCCACTAGCCCTTTACTTGACTTCGAAGATGACTTCTACTTCAACAGAGAAGTCGCCAGGAATTTGCATCCCCACCGCGCTACGGGCGTGACGACCTGCCTCGCCAAAGACTTCTAGGAAGAGATCGCTAGCCCCATGGATGACGGCGGGAGTGTTATTGAAGTCGGGAGCCACATTGACCATGCCCAAGACCTTCACGACACGCACAACGTTGTCTAGACCGCCGGCTGCGTTCATGACCGCTTGCAGACAACCAAGGCCAGAGAGACGTGCACCTTCGTAGGCTTGCTCAACGGTTACATCACGGCCAACCTTGCCGATCACTTGCTTGTCGCCAAAGCGGGAAACTTGGCCGGAGGTATAGACCAGGTTGCCCACGCGGACTGCACCCATGATCTTACCCATGTTTAGATCGGCTACTTGAAGCTCGTAACCCAATTCTTTGACTTTGGCTGCATACGACATGCGGTAGGTCCTTTCTGCTGTGAAGATGAAATTTGGCGGTCAATCCTATGGATTTCCCGTTGGATTTTTCTAGTTGCAAGCTGAAACTCTAGCCTTGGCACTCCTTATTATAGTGTGAAGGCGCAGAGATGTCCATTGGCGCGGGTTCAGATTGGCGCGGCTATATTTCCCTGTTGGTCTCTATTTGGGCAGGAAGCACGACCAGGGCTTGGTTGTTGGCACGGCTGTCAGTATAATGGACGACAAATAGACTGCATTTAATGAATGTCGTCTAGTGTCAATAACGATCTAATGTTAATAATGATCTTAACAACAGGGGTGGCGCGCTGAATTCAGCTTCTGTGAATTTTGGTCGATCTTCTCGCCATCGCTTGCTGTACCTCACGGTACTATTTCTCGGTAATATCCCAAATAAGGAATTCACTATTTAATGGCTTTGAACATGATTTTCATGGGGCTGATGAGATGAAGCACCCTCGACTGGCATTTGAGCCAAGAGCGCAACAGGCGTTAGGAGTAGGCTTTGATAAGCTAGCGCGAATGATGGCTGTTGCACTAGGCCCACGAGGTAGGCTGGTGGCGGTTAACCGCGAGAACTCGCGCCGCCCACCCGAATTGCTCAATGATGGCGCACAGATTGCGCGGCGTTTTACAGGCTTTCCCAATCGGTTTGAAACAATGGGCGCTTTTCTGGCGCGCCATATTGCCTGGCAAGTTGAAGAAGCCGTGGGCGATGGGTCAACCACTTCCGTGGTCATCGCCCAAGCAATCATCAAAGAGACTACTCGCTATCTCGCTGCGGGGTTTAACTCGATGCGGATTCGCATGGGGATGGAGAAGGCGCTCAGGGTCGCTTTGGCTGAGTTGGAGCGACAGGCGCGGCCCTTGGATAATCCTGCGCAAATTCGGGCACTCGCCACGAGCATTACGGGCGACGAAAGTTTAGGCAAGTACACCGAAGAGGTCTTTGATGTTGTCGGCGCGTATGGCGCTGTGCAGGTGCGTACCAATTATGGGCGCACCCACAACTGTCGTTTTATCAACGGTACCTTTTGGAACCAGGGCTGGGCTTCCTCACACTTTACCACTGAAGGCGGCACCGCGGTTCTCAAAGAGCCTTATATCTTGCTGACCAACCGTCATCTGAAGAGTGGTATGGAGTTGCTGCCGGTGTTGGAACAGGTGCGGCAAAGTGGAGAGGGACGGGGTTTGGTGGTGATTGCGCCTACCATTGCAGGAGAGGCGCTCAATATCCTTGTCACCAACAAGACGCGCGGGGCAATGCCCATCCTCGGCATTAAGGCACCTGGGTTGGGGCCAGAAAAGAGCGAAGTGCTGACTGACTTGGCCGCGTTAACGGGCGGGCGTGTCTTTTATGTTGAAGCGGATGATCGGGTTGAAAAAGCTCTTTTAGCCGACTTGGGGCAGGCAAAAGAGGTACAAGCCATTCGCTCTGGCTTTACCCTGATTGGTGGCAAAGGACGTCCAGCCGCCATTCGTAAGCGTACTCAAGAATTACGCAGCCGACTGCCGCAAGCTCCCTATGGGCGTGACCGCAACCGGCTCGTAGAGCGTGCTGGAAAGTTGCAAGGGGGCGTGGGGCTGCTGGAGGTGGGTGGTTCCACTGAAAGTGAACGTGACTATTTGAAGGATCGCACAGAAGAAGCGGTGCATGTGGTGCGGCTGGGAATGCAGGGAGGCATTGCCCCTGGTGGCGGCGCGGCCTATTTGGCTTGCTTGTCTGCCGTACGCGCTTTGGTGCTCAGCGAGGAAGAAGCGCCAGGGGCTGCAATTCTTGCCCATGCGCTGACGGCTCCGATGCGCGCCATCCTGGAAAATTCCGGCACGGAAGCTTCATCAATTATCGCTCGCGTTAGTGAATCGGCTTCTGGCTGTGGCTATGATGTGATGCGCGACGAAGTGACTGATATGATGGCTGCAAACATTGTA
>JBBQIG010000248.1:0-7266 GCA_038324715.1 Anaerolineae bacterium
GATCTTCGCCAAAATCATGCAGTTGCTTGCCCTGTCGCCAAGTGCCGTTGCTATCTTGGTGGTACTCCACCAAAGTACGCGCACCGCCTGGATTGGGGTTGTTATCAACCAGGTACATGGTGTTGTTATCGGGGGTGAGTAGAATGCCATTTGGTGTTTCGAGATCGTCGATCACACGCGTGAGGGTGCCATCGACGTCGATGCGATAGACTGCCATGCAATCTTGCTCAACGTCGTGCTGGTATCCATAGCGTGGGTCGGTGAAATAAATATTTCCTTGATTGTCGAAGCAGAGGTCATTTGGGGCATTGAGTTGCTTGCCCTGGTAATGGCTTGCGAGGACGTTGACCGATCCATTATGCTCGTAACGCCAGACGGCTCTGGCTCCGCCAACTTTGCCATCGCAACAGGTGACCAATCGACCCTGGGCGTCAAAGTTCATGCCATTGGCGCGACCACTGGGTTCTTTCCAGATTTCGGTCTTGCCCGTGTCAGGATGGTAGCGGTAGATGCGATTTTCGGGGCAATCGGAAAAGTACAGATTGCCAGCCGCATCGGCGGCGGGGCCTTCGGCAAAAGTTGTGCCTTGAAAGACGCGCTCCAGCCGGGCGTGCGCGGGAATGGGAGATGTACGGGTAGACATGATGCTGCTCCTCAATGAGACGCTCTGGTTGACCTTGCGGTATGGCTGTCTAGTTTTGGTTGCCCTCAATAGACCTAAACCCGCTTACTTGGGTTAGGTTGTTTCCAGATGCAAGGTGCCAAAATGGGCAGGGCGATGATAGTCGGCAGGTTCGCTCATGGTGGGTGACCAACAACTGAATTCGGGTGCTTGACCCTGTGGGCGTTCAATGCGGTAGAAGTTGGCGCGCCATGTCCTGGGTAGCTCATTTTCAGTTGCGGCTTCCGCGCCAATACTCTTCCAGGGCACGACGAGATAAGCCCTCCAATGGTTTGCCTCATCGTTGCGCTCGGCAGACCATTGGAGGTCGGGACAATTCCATTTGAAATCGGTGGTCATGGAGCGACGATCACCGTCGGGGCTGTTGCAGGTAAGATCCAACAGGGTGCCGAGGGGGCTGACCTCGAATTCATAATAGAAGGTTGGAACTTCTTCACCTTGTCCAATAAAGAGTTCGACCACTTCCTCATTGTAGATGGCACTGTCGCGCTCAGTAGCCTCACCCCAAATATCTGTGTCTTGACAGTCGAAGCGCACATAGAAGTTCTTGACGTCATAGCCGACATAGACTGTGGTCTGTTGTTGCGCAGGTGCGCTACCATTTGCCAGGATGAAGGGTGGGAGTGGCGTCAATTCCTCCCAAGGCCAATCGGTATAATCATCGGTACGATAGCGCCAGTGGGCTGGAATTGTCGGCACGGTAAATGTTGGAAGTTGTGCAGGCATGGATCGCTCGATTCGTATGCACTCTGTTCAAGTGGACTAGGGTTCAAGTGGACTAGGGTTCAAGTAGACCAGGGATTCAAAGTTCAGGAAGTCAACGCTTTAGCAGTCCACCATTCACGTCCAAAGTGGTACCTGTAATATAAGAGGACATAGGGGATGCAAGAAAAAGAACTGCGTTGGCAATATCGTCAACATGACCTAGGCGACCTAGTGGGATCATCGCCTGAATTCGTTGGTGGGCTTCATCATCAAGCATGCCGGGGCGACTGGCAATTTGTCCCGGCGTAATTGAGTTGACGGTAATGTTATAGGGTGCGAGATCGCGTGACAACGTCTTGGTCATGGCGAGCATTCCGCCCTTTGAGGCTGCATAGTGAACGCCGCCAGAGACGCCACCTGTTTGTGCCGATATCGACGAAATATTGATGATGCGCCCGCTGCGTTGCTGTTGCATGGTGGGGGCGAAGGCGCGCACACAACGGTAAGCCCCGCTGAGGTTGGCGTTGAGAACGCGAGCCCATTCGTCTAAATCAATGGCCTCGTAGGAGCCGCCACTGACAAGTCCGGCATTGTTGACCAAGACGTCTACTCTCCCCCAAGTTGCCAGGACTTGTTCAGCCGCCTGGGTAACTTGGTCGTCGTTGGCAACATCGACGGTTGCCGCAATGATGGAGGTTGGCTCGTCGCGTTGTGTGAGCAAATCCGCGGCGACCTCATCCAGTTGTTCTTTGCTGCGTGCCAGCAAAGCCACTTTTGCTCCGGCGCGCCAAAGTTGCGCGGCCATTGCTTTGCCAAGCCCACGGCTTGCGCCTGTGATGACAACAACTTTGCCGCTGAAATCTAAAAGTGCCGCCAAGGATGGATGGAGGTTGGGCATAGGTGAATTGGTGTTGGCTAGATGACTGATGATAACAGTGATGGTAATAAAGTGAAGTTAGGCAAGCTGGTGATCAGCCCCCACATGGCGTAAATCCATTTCATATTCAAGGCCCGCGATGGGTGGGCGACTGTAGTACCAGTGTACACCGTGGAGGGCAACCGGCCCAAGTTTGGGCAGTAGCACAGGCTCTAAAAAATGGTCGAGTGAGTGCGTGGTATAGATATCCACAGTGGTAACCGCGGGCCAATCAAGACCCAGGCCGTTGAGTCGTTCACCCATCACTGTCATCACGGCATTGGCCTTTTCGACTAAGCCCTCATGGCTGATGTCGCCAGGGCGGACAATGGCGGCTGGTGTTAATTCTGCCTGGTCGCGCAGATCGCCAGCGCCTGCGACGATGAAAGTTGGCTCTGCGAGTGCGGGTAGTGCAGGTGCGGTGAAGGTGAAGGCATAGAGCACTGGCTCATGCGGGGCAGCGGCGGCAGGAGCCACGTTGGTGCGTGCGACGGGGTTGTGTTCGCCGACGAGTACGCCCCAGTCGGCTAGGATGGAGCGATAGCCACCGTTGAGCGTGGCAAAGCCTTCAAAGCTGAGGGGGGCTGGAATGCGCAATTCGAGCGCACAAAGGGATTGGCGTGGGCGGCCTTGGGCGGCGAGGTAGGAAGCGATGCGGTCAAAGCCGAGCTGAAAGGGCAAGGGCGTGGAGAATTGGGCGCGCATCAAGACGAAACCGGGCTGGGCGATGACTGCCGAAGAATAGGGCGCAATGCCTGTAAGAAAGCGATAGTCTCCACTTGGATGGTCAATCAGTTGCATGAATGGCTTCCTTGTACTCAGGTGCTTAAGTTGCTGAAATTAGATGTTCGCTGCGTCGAGTGCGTTGCGCACGCGGGCTGCGGAGGTGGCTTGGTGCAGGTGTTCGGGCGGATGCAGAGCGCCACCAAGATTGATACGCTGATTACGGTAACGCATTTCACTTGGCGTGGCACTACGTCCGCTCATGTGGACTTCGTTCACCCCAGTTTGGCGCACGATGCGAGCGATGTTGCGTTCGTGGATGCCTCCACCCGCCATCACAGTGATTCGACCGGCGGCTTGTTGGACGAGTTGAGCAATCGTCTCTGCCCCTTCAAGCGCAGTCGGCTCTAGACCGGAGGTGAGGACACGCTCCACGCCGAGATCGATGAGGGCTTCCAGCGCATTGTGGGCGTGGGCTACCATGTCGAAGGCACGGTGAAAGGTTACGTTCATGGGGCGTGCCAACTGGATGAGTTGTTGTGTACGCACTCTATCGACCGTTCCTTCTGCCGTGAGCAGACCCAGAACGATACCGTTGACTCCTAGATCTTTGGAAATCTCGATGTCGCGCTGCATGATGTGAAACTCTAGATCAGAGTAGAGAAAGTCTCCTCCACGCGGGCGGATCATGACCATGAGGTCGATGGTCAGTTGCTGTCGCGCCACTTCGATGGTGGCTGCACTGGGGGTAAGTCCGCCTTCAAAGAGACTTGCACACAATTCAATGCGGTGGGCATTGCCTTCCTGCGCGGCGATAGTGCTTGCAATTGAATCGACACAGATTTCTAAGGTGATCGGAGACATGCGGCCCTGTTCTCGTTCCAGTTTTTTTGCAACTTACTTTTCCATTGCCACAAGGGTATCGCCTTCGATGGCGACACTCCCTAAAACCAGGAAGTGCCTGTGCCATCGAGGCTATGTGCGTTGGCAGCAATTAGAGACCCGCCCTTGTGTTATGCGTTCTGTTCCGTAGGCTGCTTTGTGTGGACGTAGGCATAGGCCTCCAGACCCAAGCGCGTGTATTGTTCCGGCGGCGCATCGTTTTGCTGCATCAGCTCGACCATCAGGTGGATCATTCGCTCTTCAAGGAGGGGATCGTCAAGCGGTTGTTGCTGTTCATGATCCATTTCCAAATCGAAGAGCAGTGTGCCGAATTGGTGGGCAGCAGCCCAACTACGCCCTTCCACCTTGAGGGTGCGGCAGCCTTTGGTAAAGGCAAAGGGTTCGGCTAACTCAATCTCTTGTAATTCCGCCACGCTAAAGCGATTACGCATGTGGGTGGGCATCAGCGTGTATTCGTAGAGTGGCTTGTTGTCGGGATGAGCCGGTGCGCGCATGTAGACATAACGTCCATCGGTGACATTAACGTGTCCCCCGTGCATGCCAAAGATTACGGCTTGATGCACCGGAGCGTCATGTGCAACAGCGTCACGCAAGGGAATTCCTTGCATATCTTGTGGCAAAGGCACGCCAAAGAATTCTAGGAGGGTAGCGGGCATATCGATCATCTGAACGAGGGCCGAAGCGCGCTCACCAGGGCGTGGCGCGCGAGGATCTGAGATAAAGAGGGGAGGGTGGGCAACTTCGCCATAAAAGGGCTGATTATTTTTGGCCCACCAGACATGTTCCCCTAAGAGAAAGCCATGATCAGTATTGACGATTAGCATCGTGTCTTTCCAAAGGTCAAGTTCATCCATCAGGTCAAGCACTTTACCCAAGTAGGCATCGCACATACTCACCAATGCTGCATACTCATAGCGGATGTGCTGCACTTGTTCGGGTGTCTCTTGCACTTTGCGATAGGGAGGCCAATCAAATTGTGGCCCGTCGTACTCATGCGGATAGAGGTCTTTGTAATGCTGCTGGGTGAAGAAGGGTTCGTGGGGATCAAAGGTTTCGATCTGGAGAAACCATTGATCTTCGGTGGCGTTGGTGCGAATGAATTCTAGTCCACTGGCAAATGTTTGGGGCTGGGGCTGTTTTTCTTCGCTGGGCATGTAGGTGCGATTGATCCAGTCCTGTCGCCAGGTGCGGTAGCCATCATGGTTGTCCTTGTTTTCACGGGGCGCAATAACAGGTGGAATTTTGGGATCTTGGACATGCCCCTTCCAATGATCACCCTCTTGTCCGCGCGTGAATTCCCATGTGTTGTAGCGGGAGTGGTAGGTGGCTCCACCATCTTCAAAATAGTGTTGGTGGTCGGTTGCTAAGTGGGTATAGATCCCATTTTGGCGCAAGATCTCGGGCATGGAATCATCGAAGGGTTCCAGGGGACTCCAACTACGATGGAGAAAATTATAGCGCCCGGTGTGAAGCTCGCGACGGGCAGGCATACAGGGCATGCTGCCGACATAGCAGTTGTCAAAGGTGACTGTGCGTTCAGCCAGCCGTTGGAAATTGGGGGCATGGACCCATGTGCAGCCATATGGGGGGAGCATATGGCGGTTGAGGGTATCGAACATCACCATGATGGCTTTCATTGCGTGTTTTCCTCCTGAACAGTAGATGGGCGAACAATGTTGCTCATCATGAATGATGGCGTTTGTTATCGAATCACAGACTGGGGAGTTGGGTTGAGACGGGTGACGACTGTTTTGGTGCGGTCGAGCATTTCGCCAGCTAGAGGTGAAATCTCATTTTTCCAGTAGTCGGTCTCGTAGACTGCTTTATAGAGCTCTTCGCGTGCGGCTTCATCGGCGAAGCGGCGAATCCAGATGTAGAGGTCGTCTTCTGCCTCACCCACAAAGTTAGCAATGATGACCATGCCTTTGGAGATTTGGAAGGGGATAATCACTTCTTCCATAAACTTGACCCAGCGATCGCGTTGACCTGGTTTGGTATGGTACTCACGTAGTTCAAATAACATAAAATCCTGTGTTCTAGTGACTGTGTGAAGGTTGTTTGTTGAAGTACAGATATGAATCGGCATCGGTGAAGCCAAGTTGCGCCCGCTCGGCAGATTCGCCGAGCGGGTGCAACAGAGGGAACATCTGTTAGGCAGTTTGGCGTTCGGCAGCAACTTCTTCGTTGGCACGTTGGAGCAATGCCTTCATGTAGCCGATGGTGTATGCCGTGCCGAGGCGCGGATCACCCGCCATGGTGGGCACGTGGTCGGGAATCACCACGCCATCGAATTCGATTTGGCGCAGCAGTTTCATGACCTTGTACATGTCGAAGTAGCCATTGTCGAGATAGGTTTCGACAAAGTGGGGCAGGGGTTGATCCACATTGCGGAAATGGACTTTGTAGATTTTGCCTTGGCGTCCAAAGTCCTCAATCGACTCAAGTACACCTTTGCCCATAAGGGAGCCGCCTTCAAGCCAACAACCGACACAGAAGCAGATGCCGATGTTGGGGCTGTCGGCGATGTCGAGCGCCTTTTGGTAGCCGTCGTGGCTGCTAAAGATGCAGCGGGGAACGCCAGCCAATTCTGGCTCTGGGGGATCGTCCGGGTGGAAGCCAATTTTAACGCCAGCTTCCTCTGCAACGGGGGTGACTTCTTCGATGAAACTGCGATAGTTGTCCCAGATTTCTTCTTGGGTGTAACGGCGACCGTGGCTGAGTTCGCCACTGTAATAGGTGCCATTCCAGTGTCCGCGCGGGTTCTTGCTCAAGTCTAGGGCACGAGCAGAAGCCCCGCCACGGGTTTCCTCACGTTCACTGCTCCAAATACCATTCGCCATGTGGGCGTAGGTAGTGTAGGGGATACCCGCTTTGCCGAGGTCGCGCAAGTGCTGCTTGTATTGCGCTACTTTGGCATCACGATTGGGCAGATTGAGGGTCACGGCATCCATATTGTGGACATCGCGGTTGCCAAAGCCATAGATGGTGAGGCCGTAGTCTGCAAAGAGCTTGCGGCGGCTGGCATAATATTCATAGGACGACTTGCTGGCGTCGGTTCCCGTCACCACATAGTCTACCCCCATTTGTTTGACCCACTTCAGGTCGTCTTCGGTGGGTTCCGAGGACATTTGGGCAGCGATTTTGATGCCCGGTTCAATCGTTGGAAGCATCTTTCCTCCATAGAAAGTAAGTGCGTAGAAAGTAGGTGGTGTACAGCATTGTCACCACCGTGAAACAAAATTGTACCAGAAACAGCCAAAGTTTATGGGCGAATACTATGGGCGAACTATAGTGCCGTCTGCCCGCCGATCTTCAGCCATGAAGAAGTGCTTGGCGG
>JBBQIG010000249.1:0-7258 GCA_038324715.1 Anaerolineae bacterium
TGATATTTTGACCATCAGCCATGACCGCCCTGGACACAGTGGCATTGATCGGGTTGCGGGTGAGCCAAAGGTGGTGCGGGGGCCGGGTGAGTATGAGATTAAGAATGTTTTTGTTACGGGTGCAACGACTTATCATCGCCACAAAAATGGGGAAGGTAAAGAGGGCGCGCCAGAACGCAACATTATGTTCTTCTTTGAATTTGGCGATCTGACGGTGGGTCATCTTGGCGATCTGGGCGAGATTCCAACACAGGCAGAGATTGAAGAGTTGAACGTGGGCGAGGTGGATGTGTTGCTGATCCCTGTGGGGGGTGGTGAGACGCTTGACCCGACGCGTGCTGTAGAGGTGATCGGTCTCTTTGATCCACGCTTGGTCATTCCAATGCACTATCAACAGCCAGAGATTTCGGCACTGTGGGCAAAGGAGTTGGAACCAGTGGAAAAGTTCCTGCGTGAGTTGGGTGCTTCGGCTCCAGACCCGCAGGATATGCTGCGGGTTACCAAGAGTTCGCTGCCAGAGGAGACTCAGGTGGTTTTGCTGCGGGTAAATCAACAGCCGTAACAGGCAGTCAAACAAGCAGAACAAATAGGTGTTGTATGGCAGAAGCTATCTCTGCATCCATCGTCACCATTCCGGGTGACAAGGTTGTCTTGGGGCCACTGAGTAAGGATTATCTGGAGCTTTTCTGGCGTTGGTTCAATGACCTGGGGGTCATGACCACCTATAGCATCCGCTGGAGTCCCAAGACGTGGGAAGAGGTAGAGGCGTGGTATGAGAAGATAAACCAAGACCGTCAAGCGGTTGGGTTTATGGTCTATAAGCGGGCGGAGATGGTGCCGCTTGGTTATACTATGCTCCACAACATCAATCACTATCACCAGACGGCTGATTTTGATATCATCCTGGGTGCAAAGCAATTCTGGGGACTAGGAGTTGGCACAGAGGCTACGCAGTTAACGCTGGATTATGGCTTTACGGCGTTGAATCTGCATAACATCATGTTAACGGTGCGTAGTTTTAATGCGCGCGGGTTGCGTGCCTATGAAAAGGCTGGCTTTCGCACCTTTGGACGACAACGGGAAGCGCGCCAGTTGGCTGGTAAACGATATGATGTAATTTATATGGAATGTCTTGCCAGCGAGTTTCAAAGTCCTGTGTTGCACAGGCTGTTGCCGAAGTAGGCAATAGATAAGAATACATGCGAATGAAAAGGTCCAGTTGGAATTGTGAGTTTCCAACTGGACCTTTGTGTTTGTCTAAAGATATATGCAAATGCCGGACGCAGAAGGCGGTTTATTCCTTGGGAATCTTGCCTTCTACGAGAGTGTACTTGCTCTTGTTGCCGCGTGGGCGCAGGCCTACCAGTTTGCGTAGCCAGTTCTTCCAGAGGAGTGGTTGCAATAGCTGCCACTCTTGGGTCAGGGTGCCATCGGCGGATTCAGAGATGGTACTTACTGTGGGTGATGGGGGAATGGCTGCACCGTCAATGGCTCCGGCATCTGTGGCGGGCACGGTGAGGGTGCGACGGCTAAAGCGATAGCGTACATATTGCTCGGTGATGGTCGTAATGGGGGCGCGACCTTCTGGCAACGAGCGGCTTAGATGCTGGGCTTCCTCATAGGGCGTGTGGCTGGGCGGTCCACTGAGTCCCAAGCGTGCTGCCCACCTGTGCAGCCGTTCATAGAAGATTGGTGGCTGTTCGGCGTCAAAGTTTGCAGGCCCGTTCACTTGCTGCTTGCGAATAAACCAAAGACCGAAGCCGAGTACAATGGGCGTCAACAGCGCCCAAAACCACCAGTTGTCTGTGGCTAGCTCTGCTGCCTCCTGCATAAAGGTCTGGTCTTCGGGCGGGAGCGCACCAGGGTCTTGGGGCATTTGCTCGTCGAAAGGTTGCTCTTGGGGCAAGGGCGCGCTGCTGCTGGGATCCAAATCCTCGGACATCAGCGGGTTCTCGTCGCCCGTTGCTCCGCTGGGACGATTGAGTTGCGATTCACCGGCTGTGGGTTCAAATTCGATCCAGCCAAAGCCGGGGAAGTAGACCTCGACCCATGTATGTGCGTCGCGCTCAGTAATGTAATAGAGGCCGGTTTCTTCGTCGTAACGCCCTTCGGCATAGCCGCTGACCGTGCGCGCTGGAATCCCCAAGCTCCGCAACATGACGACCATTGCCGACGCGTAATAGTCACAATAGCCTTCACGGATGTCATAGAGGAAGTACTCCACAGGGTCACGGTCGGGTGGCGGCGCTTCAATGTTATCGTTGTAGGTATAACTACGCAGATAGGTTTCAATCGCACGCGCCTTTTCGTAGACCGTGGCGCGCTCGGAAGTAAGGGCGACCGCATCATCGGCGATGCGCTGCGAGAAGTTTTCTGGCAGTTGTAAATATTGCTGGCGAATGTCGTCGGGATATTCTGCGCTAGCTCCTTGCAGAGCAAGTTCGGTGACAAGTGATTGTGCGCTGACGACTGTGTAGCTGTCATTGGCTTCCAGGGGCTGGCGGCTGCGTACTGTTGTCACTTCAACGGCAGGCTCGCCTGTGGCGCTGGTTGTGGGCAAGGAGCGCATGCCCACCGCAATGGGTAGATTGACCGAGACAATATCAGGGGCTGCAAAGAGCATGCCTTCAGATGGAACCATGAAGGTTACTGTTTGCGTAAGCGGCTCACGCATTTCCCATGTGGCAATGCCAACATGCTCATTTGCCTCAAAGTTCATCTCCTGTTCGTTTGTGCTTAACCACTGACGACCCGAATAGGTGTCATAGACCACTGCACGCCAATAGCGTCCACGCATGGCGCTCACATTGAAGATGAGGCTGTCGCCCACATTGCGTGCGCCCCCAAGCGAAAGGGTGCGCCCAAAGCTGGAGGCTGTGGGGCGGGTTTGCCGGTTTAGCCCTTGATAGAGCCGATTCATGCGCTGGGTGGTCTCTTCCCATTGTTGGTTGATGGGATCGAGCACGGTGCGTACTTCCATGCTGCGACCCAAGCCAGGGATGATCCAGGCAAGTACCACGACGACCACACTGTAGGCTAGTCCATTGCGTAGGAAGTCGAAGGTTACATCTGGGCTATAGTGGACGCGTTGCTCTCTCCAACGCAACTGCTGTTCGGCCAAATTGGTGCGTACAAAGAGCAGCATGGCGATGAGACAGAAGACGATCAGAAATCCCAAAATAGATTGCGGGGCATAGTAGGTGTTCACCAGCAAAACCACTGCCGCTGGGATGATGGCGCGCCATGTATAGCCATAACGCAAGATTGACCAAACGCCTAGATAGGTGAGCCACCAGAGCAGAAAACACATCTCAAAGACAAAGATATAGTTGTCATTGGAGGCTATGTTGTTAATGGCGGCATCGATCCAGTTGAGCCAGCGCAGCAGCACGAAATAGGCTGTGGCTTGGACTTCAGGAATGCCGTTGCTGACAAAGGGCGAAATTTCTTCGGGGGTAACTTGCCCACTCATCAGGTAGAGAATCCAACCCAATCCGGTAAACATGCTGTGGGAGAGGGCAAAGAAGCCGTCGAAGCGGCTAAAGGACATGAGAAAGCCAAGCACTAATGCGCCCATCGTCACGGGGACGAGTAGGGATATATTTTCAACATAACCAGCGGCGTCTAGTGAAGTGGACAGGATCAGATAGAGCAGCGCGACCAGTACACTCGTCAGCACAATGCCGTCTTGGAAATAGACATTTTCGCGATAACGGGCCCGCGCAGAACGCTGGGCTGGAAATTGGGATGCAGATAATGTTGCCATAGGATTTAATTGTATACGGGAGGGAAACCGCGCAGCGTGAGGTAGACTACAACCACACGGTCAGCCTCACAAAAGTCTCCATCATAAAAGTCTCTATAGTAAAAGTCTCTATCACAAGAGTCCCCAGAGGAGAGCCGCGACGACAAGTAAGGCGAAAAAGGCGAGGGCTGCGCCGACGAGCACGCGCCCCAAGCTCAACAGTTGCGTTTGAAAAACAAAGGTCTGCGAAGGTGCCGCCGCAGTGATCGTCCAGGCTCGTGCCGAAGGTTCACCTTTGAGGCGGGCAAAGACGGGGTCATTGACTTGAAAGCGAAAGAGCAGTGAGCTTTGGCGGGCAAGTCGTCGCCATTCGGCAGCGGTGGTGCGGTAGTTCACTGCTTGGATGCGTGCGGAGAGTGCTGCCTCGGCGTTCTCGGTGTTGGTCGAGTCGATGTTGCCGCTTTGGGCCTCAAAGTCAGCCGCTTGCTCTTCGAGTCCGGCAGCAATTCCATTCCACTCATTGACGACTGTCGTCAAGTTGAGCGGTTGGCGCATCTCCACTTGTTGCCAGATCAAGCCGTTGCGCGTTTCGATGATGGGTGCGAGTTGAGTCAGCAGCCCGCGCAGCAGCGCATAGTCAGTGCGCGGGGGCAGCAGTCGCGCCAACAAGAAACCATTGCCACCCGGCGGGAAATCGATCTGAAGCCGGATACCGCTCTGTAAAGCTAGCTCCGTGGGAATCTCTTCCAGGCTAAAACGATAGGGCTGGGTTCCTTGATCCGCCCCGTCTTCCCAACTGCTTACGACTTCTTCCAACGAACTAAGTGCCTCGGCATGACGTTCGGGCACTGTGTTTCCCAGGGCAATCAACTGCATAGTTTCGGGGCTAATGCTTAGGGTGAGTTGCCAACTGCTAAAGAGGCTGGCGGTCTGCAAGGGAGGCACAAGCGCATCTGCCGAGATTTGATCCCCTGCCACTGCCAAAGCCGCCACGCGGTTCCCCTGCTCCATCAATTCCAACGCTTGTTGTATTAAGATTGAGCGCCGATTTTCTTCGACAAGCGCGGGGTCGATTGACTCTGCGGGCAGAAGTGCTAGCTGCTCTACAATGGCAAGCGCCGCAGGCCAATTGCGTTGGCTGCGCGCTTGGTTAAGCTGGAGTTGCAGCCCGTCAACCTGCCATTGACGAAGCTCGGCGCTGCGGGCATCATCTGCGGGTAGCAAAGCAAGGGCTTGCGAAATTTCTGCCACGATAAGGTCGGCATAACCGATTTGCTCGGAGGCGTCCACCTCTACCAAGCGACGGCGGTACAGGTCTGCTAAACCAATGTGTAAGGCGGCTTTTTCACTGGTGGGAGAGAGCGCCAAGCCCTGACTGGCAAGCCCCCCGCTGTAGGCGGCGATTGCTTGGGCATAGAAGCGTTGGCGCGTGGTGTCGTTGGGGGCAGTGAGTGCTAGCTCTTTATAGAGATTGCCCAGGCGCACGAACGCCGCAGCCCCAGCATTTTCGGTGGCGACGGATTGGGCATCGCGCAGTTCAGCCCAGATGCGCGGTGCAATGAAGCGCAGCCGTATCGGCTCTTCGGGAACGGTGAAGTCATAGAGCCAGTGTAAGCCAATTGTGCCTGGGGGAGGAGTTGCGCTGTAGCGCCAATCCCCAGGCGTAACCTCAATCCAGCTTTCGGCAGGGATGCTGCTGGGAAGTTCTAACTCGACGCGTAGACTGATATTGCCTGTCCAGCCGTTGAGAATCGTTGGCGCATAGCGTATGGTCGCAAGGCTTGCATTGCCTAGGCTTACCTGATAGCTGAGGTTGAGTGTTGTCTGTCCATCTGCCGCCATTTCAATTTGACTGAAATAGCCGCCTCCGTCAACGGGTGTTAGGGGGAGCGCTTCTTGGTTTTGGCTAAGGGACAAGCTTTGAAAGCCACCTAGAGATTGATCGCCGCCTGGAAAGAGTTGCAAAGGCAAAGTAACGGCATTGTCTGCTGGGTTGCGTAATTGATAGGTGCCATTGACCGTTAAAAGAAGCCCCGATGCATCATCCACCACGCGCAGGGTGACGATATGAGTATCGGCACTGACATTGCTGTTGCCGGGGTCACGCGGCAGCAAATAGAGTTGGGGCGAGGTGCCAGGATTGCTTTGCGCTCGGGGCGCAGCCTGAAGGCGTTGGGGCTGGGCAATTGCAAGCAAAACAAACAGTGCCACCAACCATCGCCAATCAGGTAGAGCAGTGACGGATGAAGTATGACTGCGATTTAAGTAACTAATATTTTGCCCAACGGTATCCTCTACAGGCATCGCTACGTCATGGTAAGAGAGTGTGTAGTGAGTGAACGTATGGTGAGAGAGAGTAGAGATCGGGTCTACTCTATGTAAGCGACGTGCCAACAAAGAAAAGGGTAACACAGAAAATAGAAGCAAGGGAAGTGGCAGAGAAATTAGATAAACCGGTAAAAGATCGTAGAATAGACAGGATTGCACCCTGGTCTAATCTCCCAAAAGTTGCATTTCTACTATGCTTTTGGTATCGTGCCTTTATCGATATGCACAAGTTACGCACAAGTTTGGTACGCGCAAGTCTGGTAAGGAAAGGTATAGCCGCACATCTATGATTCGTTTGTTGATGCAATGGGACATAAAAACGGGACGAGAACAGGACTTTAGTGAATTCGTAGTCCGTGAGTTTGCCCCGCGTCTCATGCAGCTAGGGATTGAACCAAACGAAGTTCTGTATACCATGTACGGCGAAGGTCCGCAAATGTTGACCATTGGTGCGGTTGAAAGCGCCGAGAGGTTACAAGATATTTTGCAAAGCGCCGGTTGGCGCAAGCTACATGATAAGTTGTTGGGGTATGTGACGAATTACAGTCAAAAAGCGGTAGCCAACAATGGACGGAATTTTCAACTTTAACTGAGGTGGGTTTCGTTGGGGATATTTATCTTCTCTATAGTCTCTATAGGTAGTATATGAGGTAGAGATCTCTGAGTGGAATAGTGG
This sequence comes from Anaerolineae bacterium, assembly GCA_038324715.1. Taxonomy (GTDB): domain Bacteria; phylum Chloroflexota; class Anaerolineae; order Caldilineales; family Caldilineaceae; genus QEUY01. The sequence continues at coordinate 6,750 of JBBQIG010000249.1, forward strand.
TAATTATAGCTTTTAGAAGCAACCTTCCTCGGAGCCTGAAGCTCCAAGGAAGGGGTACTTGTCAGTTTCATAGGTTCTATACTGTGTTGATTATAGACTTACGTATAGCTATTGCTCATTAGATTTTAATGAAGTTTGAGTATCTTGGACGACAACCCAGGTTCGGTACTACTTGCTGCCCATGCGCCGAACCTTTGCAGAAACCTTTGAACAATTTTGGCGGCATTTCCCCATGTGGAGTTACTATTTCATGCAAAACATTTTTATGATGCGACGGCGTTGGTGGTTAGTGGCGACGCTGGCAATTGTGTTGGTTGTGCTTGCCGCATGTGTTACCCAAGTTGCCCCCACGTCTGAGCAGGCATCCGCTGCTGATGAGAGTGCCCCTGCTCCTGCAACTGAAGAGGCTGCACCCGATGAGGCGGCGGCAGAAGGCGCAGAGAGTGTGCCTGCCTCCGAATTGATTGGTGGAGCCGCACTGCCCAGTGATGAAACCTATAAGGGGTTGC
>JBBQIG010000250.1:0-7247 GCA_038324715.1 Anaerolineae bacterium
CAGGCTGAACCCAGCCAAGCACTGGGCTTTGGTTTTCGGCTGGGCTTCTTGGGGTTGTTCCACATGGAGATCATCCAAGAGCGGTTGGAGCGCGAATATGATCTGAGTATCATCTTTACGGCTCCTTCAGTGAAGTATCAAGTGTTGAAGACTAATGGCGAAATGATCACCATTGACAGTCCAGCGGACTTGCCAGATCCAACCCTGATCACCCATGTGGAGGAGCCGTGGTGCGATTTACGCATCTATACCCCCTCCGAGTATATCGGTACAATTCTCGATTTGGTGACCAAGCGCCGCGGCGAACTGACAAACCAAAGTTGGCTGGATACCAAGCGTGTAGAGATTGCCTGTAAGATTCCTCTGTCTGAGTTGATTGTGGATTTCTACAATGATTTGAAGGCGCGTACACGCGGCTATGCCAGCATGGACTATACGCTGGATGAGTATCGCGCTTCGGATATGGTAAAGCTGGATATTCTTGTCAACGCTGTGCCTGTGGATGCCTTGAGCGTCATTGTTCACAAAGATGATGCCTATCGCAAGGGCACACGGCTGGTGAGCAAGATGAAGGATATTATCCCGCGCCAGATGTTTACTGTGCCGATTCAGGCGGCGGTGGGTAACAAAGTTATCAGCCGCGCCAACGTTCAGGCGATGCGCAAGGATGTGCTTTCTAAATGTTATGGTGGTGACATCTCACGCAAGCGCAAGCTGTTGGAAAAGCAGAAAGAGGGCAAGAAGCGCATGAAGATGGTGGGGAGTGTCGAGATTCCCCAAGAAGCCTTCATGTCGGTACTCAGGCTGGATGATGAATAGCCGTACCACGCCACCGCTATTGTATCACGCGGGTGCTTCACGCGGGATCAAGGGGTATTGCGCATGACGCAAAATCCAATCCAAAGTGTAAGCCAAAATGTTATGGAGCAGGTGCAGCGCTACCAGATTGATCCGAAACGGTCGTTGGGGCAGAACTTTCTGCTGGATACGACAGCGTTGGATAAGATTGTCGCTGCGGCTGACCTTTTGCCCACCGATACTGTTCTTGAAATTGGCCCTGGCTTGGGCACGCTGACCACGCGGTTGGCGTCTCAAGCGGGGCACGTTGTTGCAGTTGAGTTGGATGATCGACTGATTGAGCTGTTGCGTGCGGACTTTGCCGACAAGCCCCATGCGCAGATTGTCCATGGCGATATTCTCACATTAGCCCCATCTGAATTGCTTGCCGATCAATTGTCGCAAAGCACGGCTGGTTACAAAGTCGTGGCAAACCTGCCCTATTACATTACCAGTGCAGTGTTACGCCATCTGCTAGAGGCAGCGGTGCCGCCCAAGCTCGCCGTGGTGATGGTGCAGAAAGAGGTTGCCGAGCGCATTTGCGCGCAACCGGGCGATCTGTCGATTTTGGCAGTGAGTGTGCAATTTTATGCTGTGCCGCGCATTGTTCAAGTGGTTCCTGCTGCTGCTTTCTACCCTGCACCCAAAGTGGATAGTGCCGTGTTGCGTCTTGATCTGCGTCCTCAACCCGCGGTCACTGACATATCGCCCCAAGCATTCTTCCGCGTGGTACGAGCAGGCTTTGGTCAAAAGCGTAAACAGCTTATCAATAGCCTGGGCGCTGGGTTGGGTCTTCCCAAATCTGCAATACAAAGCGCGTTGACCGTTGCTGCCATTGACCCCACACGACGCGCAGAAACCCTGACATTGGATGAATGGGGCCAACTCTGCCGTGCCTTAGCCGTGCGCTGAAGGCTTTGTTGCTCCCCTTGATTTATGCAATAATGAACGCAAGACCAGCGCAAATTGCCGCTGGTCGATTGCACGATTCGACGCAACCATGACCATCAATAAGACGAGTGCTGCGCCGCTCAATGGCGCTCAATCTAGCAATGGCTCTGCCCACAACGACAGACAAGGCGCTGCCGTGGGCGATGTGCTGGAGAACCCACTCAGCGAGCGGGAGATGGAAGTTGCGCGCCTGCTGGTGACAGGCGCAACCAACGTCGAAATTGCCAACGCGCTGGTGATTAGCCCGCATACTGTCAAGGTTCACTTGCGTAATGTCTTTGACAAGCTTGATGTCAGTAGCCGCACAGAAGCCTCCATGCTTTTGGTGCAACGAGGCTGGGTCTTCATCCCCGGTCTGCCGCACGAAACTATGCCGGGAAGCGATGCTGTGGTTGAGGGAGAACCGTTCGTTCCCGATCCAGAACCGGAACCGCTGGCAAATCTGGAGGAGCAGCCGCGTCCGTGGCAGATTGGGATTGTTCTCTTTGCCACGCTGCTGGCGGTGACTACCCTTTTTCTGCCTTTGTGGATTACAACTCCCAAGTCATCGGTGGGGCTGCTGAGTGACAGCGGGCAGACCTTGATGGGCAAGCCTGTGCTGAACAATCTGCCCAATCGTTGGGAGATTCAGCCGCCACTTTCACAGCCACGCAGTCGCATGGCTGCGGTTGAATCCGCCGGACAGATTTATGTGGTGGGGGGCGAAGGTGAGGATGGCGAGACGCTGGCGTTAATGGAAATTTACGACCTGAACATGGGGCGCTGGCGACGAGCTGCACCGCTGCCAGCACCGCGCGCAAATTTGGCGGCAACCATGAGCGGCGATCATTTGATTGTGGCAGGGGGAAGCCGGTTGGAGAGCGATTCGCCCTCTGGCATGATGATCTATGATGACTTGACCTATTATGATCTTACCACCGAACAGTGGGTGACAGGCGGAAAGTTGCCTTTGCCTCTGGCTGGCGCGGCCCTGGTGACGCAGGGAGAAATGTTCTATCTGTTGGGGGGCTGGGACGGAGAAGCGGTGCAGGATGGTCTGTGGCGGCTACCGCTGGCGTTGATTGACTCTGCTACCGCGGCAGATTGGGAAGTTGTGACGCATTTGCCTAATCCGGCTGCTTGGTTTGGTGCGGTGCTGGTGAATGACCTAATTTATGTAGTGGGTGGTTATGATGGACAGCGCGAATTAGCCGAATTTTCAGCCTACTCGATTTCCAGCAATACATGGCAGCGGCTTACCAGCCTGAGCACGCCGCGCGGGGGAGTGACTTTAGTCTATGATGGCTTGACTGTGCTGGCGCTGGGCGGGGGCTGGATGAGTACAATCCAGGGGCTTGAACGCTATGACGCGCTAACCAATCAGTGGATCATGATTGACTCACCGATTGTGGGGGAATGGCGGCATTTTGGCGCGGCTGCCAACGATGGCAGCGTCTATCTGCTGGGTGGGTGGAGCGGAGCCTATCTGGATAGCCACTTGCAGTTTCAAAGCACCTTCCGCGCTCTGCTGCCTGTAATCCCAAATGTTCGCGATGAGAATTGAGCCAAAATTTACTCGTGGATCAACGGGTGTGAGGAAGTAAAAAGCTGTTGACAAGCGCATCGTCAATAGCTTTTTTTATTGGCACTATGTGCTCAATGATCCCGCCTCAATGAGCCTTGCAAGAGTTGCTATTTGACTGGTTGTTGTCCTGTGAGTTTATAGATTTTTTCGCGTGTTTCACGCCACGAGATCTTGCTCAGACCTAACTTTTCGCGCAGGCGTTCCTCTGGCATACCCATACGAAAATCACGCACGGCGCACGTCCAGCGCAAGGTTTCAAAGCCCACCTGCGTGGATCGGATAGTCGCACGTGAACCCACTTCATCCAAAACATATTCCAGATTGCGCGGCGTACACTCAAACAGGTAATTTTCTGGCTTATATTGCTCTAGGTACTGACGCAAAGCCGAGGCAATATTGGGGTCTAGGGGCAGCCGCCGGTTCTTGTGGGCGTAACGTTCGTCGGCATAGCGCACCACTGCCGCAAGGAATTGGGGATCATCCATCTCGATGTCGGTAATGAGCAGGTTAGCGCATTCGGCCTTCTTGACGCCTGTTTGCAAGAGCAAACTAATTAGGAGATAAGGGCGGGCGTCAGGATGTTTGCGATCCCACAAGTAGTCGCGCGCGGCGACAACCAGCCGGTTAATCTCTTCTTCGCGCAAGATGGTGGGCAGGGGCGTGCGCGCGGGCTGCTGAATCACTGGCTCGGCGGGGTCTGTGCCCAATACGCCGATGCCATGCACCCAGCCAAAGAAGACCTTGAGTGTGGTGATGCGCCGCGCAAGGGTCTTGGGGCTGCAACTTCTACCTCTAGCTCCCTGCATCCAGTCTAGAAACTCGTTGAGTGCAGTAGTGCTCACCTGGGCAAGCTTAGTTTCGCCATCCAGAAAACCAATCAGAATTTTGAGGTCGTTGCGAAAGGCTTTGATGGTATTGTCACTAAAGCCTTTGCGAAGCATAAACTCGTTAAAGGCAAGTACGGCGGTGGAGAGTGTGCTATCTGCGCGCAGGGGTGGCGGTAGGGCAATTGCGTCATCGGTCGCACTGTCGGCTACAGCATCAGTCGCACCGTCGGCAGCTAGCTCGGCAAGGTCAACGGATTCTGGTAGAGGGTTGGGTGTTACGCGTGTCTGGGATTCCATGGCAATTTTAGGCATTCTCGTGTGAACGCTCTGCCTTTGGTCATCGGCACTGTGGCGACCAGTCTTTTCCGCGGCAGATCAAAGACGGAATTTGCACAGGATCGTGCTTCGTATAGTATGAGAAAGTATAGGGCTTGCAATCAAAGTTGTCAAGTGGCATATTTCTACCAGTAGTCATTACTGCAAAACGCTCCAAGAACTTCACGAATAAGTGTTGAATCTGCCACTTCAAGGGGGCAGCGGAGGAAGGGTGTGATTCGCAGAGATAAGTGAAGTCTCTAAATGAAGATGCCCGAAAAAATACCCAAAAATTAAAAGGACGAAGACCACTTGGGTCTCCGTCCTTTTATGTTGCTTATTGCTATAGAGTACGTGCTGTTCAGTTGGCTACTTGACGAACGTTTCCAAGCGGTTTAGAAGATACCATTGCCAAAGGTGCTGGCAAAGACGAGTGCTACAATGCTCATCAACTTGATCAAGATGTTGAGTGAAGGGCCACTTGTATCCTTGAATGGGTCGCCTACAGTGTCACCCACGACAGCAGCTTTGTGCGCATCGGAGCCTTTGCCGCCCAACTCGCCAGATTCAATCCACTTTTTGGCATTATCCCAAGCGCCACCGGCATTTGCCATCATCACGGCTAGCGTGAAGCCGGACAGAATCGAACCAATGAGCATACCCGCCAGTGCTTCAGCGCCCAGGATGTAGCCCACTGCAAGCGGGGCAATGACTGCCACTGCGCCGGGCAGCATCATTTCACGCAGAGCGCTTTGGGTGCTGATGCCGACACATGTCTTGTAATCGGGGCGACCTGTGCCATCCATCAAGCCTGGAATTTCGCGGAACTGGCGACGTACTTCCAGAACAATTTCGTAGGCCGCTTTACCCACTGCCGTCATGGTCATTGCCGAAAAGACATAGGGCAAAACTGCACCGATGAGCATGCCGGGCAGCATGGTGGGGTCTAGCAAATTTAGCGTTAGGTCTGGGTTGTTAACACGCACAATTTCGACATAGGCAGCCATCAGCGCGAGTGCGGTGAGTACCGCCGAGCCAATGGCAAAGCCCTTGCCTGTTGCTGCTGTGGTATTGCCCAAGCTATCCAGGGCATCGGTGCGGACACGTACCTCTGGGGGTAAGTGGCTCATTTCTGCAATACCACCGGCGTTGTCTGCCACAGGGCCATAGGCATCGGTCGCCAAGGTGATACCCAAGGTGCTCAACATGCCTACGCCTGCAAGTGCAACAGCATAAAGACCAGCAGTCAAGTTGCCATCATTGCCCATGCCCAACCAGAGAGAAAGCAGGATACTTGTGGCAACGATCAGGACGGGAGCCAGTGTGCTGTGCATACCTACGGCTAGACCTTGAATAATCAAGGTTGCTGCACCTGTTTCAGATGCCTTGGCAATACTCTGGGTTGGCTTTTCACTGTACGAGGTGAAATACTCAGTAAAGTAGGCAATGCCATTGCCAGCAATTAGGCCGACAAGAATGACAACCCAAAAGCGAAAGTCAACACCTGACAAGGGAATTACGAGGGCGGCGAGCAGAAGCACGATGCCGGAGGAACTCCACACCGCTCGGCGCAACGTTCCCAACAGTTGTTCTTGGGTTGCATTTTCTTCAGTTTTCACCAAGAAGGTGCCAATCAGCGAGGCAATGATACCCACGGAAGCTATCATGAAGGGTAAGGTGATGAGGGCCGCGAAGTCGGTATTGCTTGCCGCCAAAATTGAGCCTAACGCTGCGGCGGCAATCACCGAACCAGAATAGCTCTCGAAAAGGTCAGCGCCCATGCCAGCCACATCACCCACGTTATCGCCTACATTGTCGGCAATGACAGCGGGGTTGCGCGGGTCATCTTCAGGGATTCCTTGTTCAACCTTGCCCACCAGATCTGCGCCTACATCGGCAGCTTTGGTGTAAATGCCACCACCTACACGGGCAAAGAGGGCAATACCACTGGCCCCAAAGCCAAAGCCTGTGAGGTAGTTGATGTTGCCGTCAAAGACCATATAGAGAATGGAGAGGCCCAAGATGCCAAAGCTGACAACAGCCATACCCATGATCGAACCACTGCCAAAGGCCACACGCAGTCCGTCGTTGAGGCTGCGGGCTGAGGCTGCTGCTGTACGCACATTGGCGCGCACGGCAGTCCACATGCCCAAGTAGCCCGCTGCCGCTGATGTGAGCGCGCCTGCCACGAAACAGACAGCCGTTTGCCAGCTTAAGAAGAAGGCAATGATCAACGCGATCACGGTCACAAAGATGGCTAGGATGGAATATTCACGATTTAGAAATGCAGCAGCGCCTTCTTGAATGGCTGCTGCAATTTCGCGCATGGTGTCATTGCCTGTATCTTCTTTTAAGAGACGCTGGAGTTGCCAAATGACAAACCCCACACCTACTATTCCAAGAATTAGTGCAAATACGACTGAAGCTGTACCTTGTAACAAGGTATGACCCTCCTATTGGTGAGTTGTTTTTTGATGATTTTTTTCAGAATCCTTTTATAGAAGAATCCAGAAGATATAATTTGAGAAAGCCCATGCCATTAATACCTACTATATCTAGATTGGACTTTTGACAAAAATGGATATAGTGAGCGGCGTAAGAGACAATGCTAGCAGAGAGAAACAAGTACACAGAAGAACGACCGAGAATTAACTGGCAGTTTGGGCAGATTCGAGTTGCGTCTCAAACCTCGAGTTAATTCGTTGCATTGTTCTTTTTCGCAATTCGTACCTCTGGTAGCACTGTCCGTCGCC
>JBBQIG010000251.1:0-7247 GCA_038324715.1 Anaerolineae bacterium
CCCTGAAGCTGAACAGGTGTTGGCGGACTTTAGTGATCAGATCGACATTATCGGTTATAACCTTGAACACGGGCCAGGAAATGAACCAACCGAGCAAGCAGATCCAGTGGGTAGTACACAGCGTATGCGCGCGCTAGCCGATCGCTATGGGGTAAAATTAGCCGTTGGGCCAGACCGCGCCTTTGCGTTGAGCGATGGAATAGCAATGGCATCCTATGCCGACATGCTGATCCTCCAAGTCCAGCGAGTACAGGATCAACCGTCAACAGTGCGTGATTTTGTGTTGCCGCTTGTTGCGAGCGTTCGTAATCTCGCGCCAACCATTGAGATCGGCGTTCAAGTTGGAGCCGATGGAGATGTGGACAGTGTGATCTCACTGCTTAGCTCTATGTCCGAGGAGTTAGATGGAATCTCGATCCTAACGGATCACGTCTCAACCGACTTTTTGGATGCATTTTTGGCAGAAGTGCGCTCGCCGCCAATATCAACTGCTACCACACCAGTAACCGTTACCCTTTCCATGTTCGAGGTACCTACAGCAGGAGTTACAACGGAAGTCATAACGTCCAATGTCCTGCCAACCGCTCTGCCCATTCCGTTAAATAGCGAATCTATGTCAGGGTCGATCAGTCGAAGTATCAACGCAGCGCAACCGATCCCGTCAGCACTGACAACGGAGATAAGAGTACCTACAGAGCCAGCGGCTATTTGGTCAAAAGCATTTGTATGGGCGGGCGTAGTACTTGGCGGTACAATTGTAAGTAGTTTGATTATTACGATACTAATATTCGTATGGCCGAGACGGAAAATAAGTTAGCCACTTTGGCTATTTGCAAAGTGGAAGTTGACACTTGGGCGAAGAAGGTAGCATTAGCCATTGGAAACCAAAGATTGTCGAGAGGATGTTGCACGTGATTGACCGTCAACGTAGGGAGGCTCGTTGGGCTTTCGGCACAGTCTTGCTAGTTTCCTTGGTGGTTGTTCTGGGGTTGATTACGCTTAAAATATTAAGCACTCAAACATCGGAGGGCGCACACATTGTGAGCAACAACAGATCGCCGTTCCGATATAGCAGTATACCACCCACATCGGTAGAAACGTGAGATTATCACCGACCAAGAGAAGGGGAGAGGCATGTGGGTAGAGTAAGATGAGTGTATGGACACAAAAATCTCATCTTCCACACGCTCTCGCCTGGACAGTTTAGCAGGTGTCAATGAGCAATGCGAACTGTACGGGCAAGCGGGACAGAACAATCTGATCGTGCGTAAGACGTATGGACATGACCGGATGCGCTATCTACGCTGTCAGGTCTGTCGGGCTGAATTCAGTGAACGCAAGCAGACGGCTTTGTGGAACACAAAAGTTGCGGAAGCCAAGGCGATTGCAGTGGGCGAACATTTGGCCGCAGGCTGCTCGTTGAAAGGGACGGTGCGTTTGGTCAAGGTGGACGCCAGCACGGTGCGGCGACTGAGTAAGCGACTCGGTGAGCATGGGCAAAGCTTGCAAGAGGGACAGGTGCGTGACCTCCAAGTTGCCGTGTTAGAAGCGGATGAACGTCATGGCTACGCCACCAACCAACGTGAACCAGTCTGGGAAGCGGAATTGATCGATCCGGCCAGCAAGTTTGTGCTCTCCCATGTGCAGGGCAGACGCAATCAAGAACTGATTCGACGACTGCTGACCGATGGGGCGACGGCGACGCCAGCTACGCCACCTTGTTCCCGGAGATCTTTGGGCAACCGTACCGTCCCAGCCGCAACAGCACGCGAGGACGGCCACCCAAGATGCGCTTTCGTATTCCTCGCACTCTGGCTCATGCCCAGCTCATCAAGCACAGGCAGGGCAAGCGCACGGTCGCCATCGAAATCCGCTACACCCATGGCAGCCGTAAACGGGCCGAGCTAGGACTCGCACAACTTGGGTACACCGTGCCCAATACCTCAGCGATTGAGCGCCGCAACGCCACCGCTCGCCGCATGAGCGCCCATCAAGTACGCAAGTCCCTGGCTTTCTCGCGTCGCCCAGACACCAAAGTCTCCCTCGGCTGGTGGGCGACGACTGTCTACAACTGGTGTCGGCCTCATCGCTCATTGCGACAACCGCTGACGAAACCCGTGGACAAAAAAAGTATCAGCAACGAACACCCGCCATGGCCCTAGGTCTGGTCGATTCCATTCTATCTGTCCGAGATGTCTTGCTCACCCCTGTCTACCCAGTCAAGGTGTGTGATAATCTCACATGACTACCTATCAGTTTGTACATACCCTTTTCACAAGAAGTTTTCACAAAAAGCAAGGAGACCTTATGTCCACGCTCAGTTTCGACTTTTCCGGCAAAGTAGTGATTGTAACGGGCGGGGCCAACGGCATTGGCCGCGCCATCTGCCAGGGCTTTGCACAGGCAGGAGCCAACGTGATCTGCATGGATGTCAATGTCGCCGCAGGAGAGGAACTGGCGGCTGGCGACAATGGCCCCGGCATCATCATCTTTCACGCGGGTGATGTTGCCCAGGCAGAAGTCTGCCGCGCCGCCATTGAAGATGCCGTGGCACGTTGGGGTGGGCTAGATGTGGTCTGCAACAATGCGGGGATTATGCCGCGCGATGCGTACCTGCCCGCGCATGAACTGCCCGAAGCGATGTGGGATCGCATCATCGACGTCAATCTCAAGAGCGCATTTCTAATGACCCACTATGCCATCCCCCACCTCAAGGCACGCGGCAAGGGGGTCATCGTCAACACCGCCAGCGTCCAGGGCATGGCTTCCGCCAAAGAGGTCAGCGCCTATGCAGCCAGCAAGGGCGGCTTAATCTCACTGACACGCCAGCTTGCACTTGAATATGGTGCCGATAACATCCGCGTCCTGGCGGTTGCACCTGGCACCATCGATACCGAATTGCCACGCGTAGGCGAAACCCTAACCGAGGCAGAATTGGCACAACGGCGCGCAACGTGGGGCGCAACGCATCCCATCGGGCGCATCGGTCAGCCCGACGAAATTGCCCAAGTGGTCATGTTCCTTGCCAGCGACAATGCCTCATTCATGACCGGGGACACAGTTTGCGTTGATGGCGGACTGATGGCAAAGGGCGCTTGGGCATAGGCAGACCGGGCGCATTCAATAGATATTTGCGTGAGTATCTGCTCAACTTCATATAAATTGCCTATTGACATTACTAACATTATTAGTTATTATGCTAATAATGTTAGTAAATTGATGATTGCAATAAATATTAAGGAGCAAAACTCATGCAAACTCAATTCCTCAATCACGACGGCGGCACATTGGCTTATGACGACCGCAGTGCAGGCCCGTTGGTCATCTGCGTACCCTCCATGGGCGACCTGCGCGCCGAGTACCGGTTGCTAGCTCCCCGACTGCTCGACGCAGGGTATCGCGTGGTGACGCTGGATCTACGCGGCCACGGCGAGAGCAGTGTCCAGTGGAATGACTTTTCGGTGGCTGCGGTTGGCAGCGACATCTTAGCCCTCATCCGTCACCTGAACGCAGGCCCTGCGATTGTAATGGGTGATTCTATGGCAGCGGGAGCAGCGGTTTGGGTGGCGGCAGAAGCACCCGACACGGTGACGGCATTAGTCTTGCTAGGGCCCGTGGTGCGTGGACATCCAGCGGCATGGCAACGCAACTTGCTCTTTCCCTTGCTCTTTGCGCGACCCTGGGGTCCGGCTGCGTGGAAAAGCTTCTATGCCACCCTCTATCCATCTCAAAAGCCCGCTGACTTTGCGGAGTATAGCGCAGCGTTGGCGGCTAACTTGGCCCAACCAGGGCGCATTGAAGCCCTGCGCAAGATGATTGTTGCGGACAAGATTGCATCCGAACAGCGGGTGAATCAGGTTAAGGCTCCCGCTCTAATCATCATGGGCAGCAAAGATCCAGACTTCACCGACCCCGCTGCCGAAGCGGCTTGGTTAGCAGAACAGTTGGGAGCCACCAGCCATCTCTTGGAAGGCATCGGCCATTATCCACACGCTGAAACACCTGACACGACAGCTCAGTTGGTGCTCAACTTCCTGCAAACACAAACAGTGCTTGTCACCCAGGAACTAACCTATGCCCGCTAATTCAGTCAAGACCAAGGCTGGCAAGCGCAACCCTGGAAAGGGCAAGCTGGATAAAGCTACGGTGGTGAATAAGGCGGCAGAATTGCTCAGTGAGGAGGGGATAGAAGCGTTGAGTCTGCACCGCTTGGCTAAAGCGCTGGGGGTGCAGACGCCATCGCTCTATAACCACATTAACGGCTTGCCCGGTCTCCAGCGCGAACTGGCGATCTTGAATGCGCGTAACCTAAAGGAGCGCATGACCAACGCAGCCATGGGCAAGGCTGGCGCAGGAGCCGTGTTGGCAGTGACGGAAGCCTATCGTGCCTATATCAAGGAGTCTCCAGGACTGTATCTTGCCAGTGTGCGCGTCTCTGGCAACCAGTCCCAACCCAATCCCAACTTAGCCGCTGAGGAAGAGCAAATCCTGCAAGTGGTGCTGGCAACCCTGAGCGCCTTTGGCCTACGGCGCGAAGCTGCGCTCCACGCGGTGCGCGGGCTGCGAAGTCTCGTCCACGGCTTTGCCACCCTAGAAGTGGGCGGCGGCTTCGCCTATTCTCTAGACTGTGATGCCAGTTTCCACTGGCTGGTAACGATGTTCGTGCGCGGGTTGGAAGAGGAAACAGGGAAGTAGCACAGGGCAAAGCCCCAGCAAATACCACCGAATTATCTCATTTACAGTGTACATAAACCCATAGTCTCAGCTCAGGAGAAGCTCGACTCATGCCAGAGATAACCTACAAACTCAATTGTGAAGGGGTGGATTGGCAGGCGATGAAAACCGCGCTGCTTGCAGATGATTTTGACAATGGGCGCACGCCTGCCCAGCTCGAAGCCTCGTTCCGCAACAGTGCCATTACCGTGATCGCCTATGATGGCGAGCGCATTATGGGCACGGCACGCGCCCTTTCCGATGGCGTCTGCAATGCCTATGTAGTCGACGTATGGACAGATTTCCCTTATCGACGACAAGGCGTTGCACGCGAGATGCTCAACATCCTACTCAAGCAACTGCCAGGGCAACATGTCTTTCTATGGACAGATGATGCCCAAGCATTTTACGAAAAGGTGGGCTTTCAAAAGCGCGAGTGCGTGGGCTTGGAAACAGTAGTCGGCGAGTGGTTGGTCAATGAGTAGGCTCTTTCGCTTTACCTACTCTATGATTTAGCCCACAGTCGCCAGCGCGGACGCATACGCGCAAGTCCCAAGCGTTGAATGGCGAGTATGGCACTCGTCAGAATGAACGCACCGCCCAGCCATTGGATCGGGGAGAGTCGTTCACCCAAAAAGAGAAATGACCAGGTGACGGCGAGCAGCGTCTCCAGGGGCGACAACATTGCCATCTGCCCGCCCCCAATGCGGCTGACCGCGGCAAAGATCAGCAGGCGTGCCACATAGGTGCTGGCAAAAGCCAAAACAATAACAGACCACCAGCCGCGCATTCCCAAGGGTTGCCATGTCCCGCCTTCCATCCCCCACATCACCAGCGTCGCGGCGGTCATCGCAATCAGCACATAAAAAGTGACCGGGCGCGCATCATAGCCCGTCAAAAACCATTGCAACAGGGTCAATTGCAGTGAGAAGCAGACAAGCGCGAGCAGAATCCACAGCACGCCAATCATATCCACCTCACCGCCGGGGCCGATCAGCAGATAGACACCTGTCAATGCAAGCGCCAAGCGCACCAGATGGCGATAGGTCACTCGCTCACCGCGTAGGGCAAGTAAGCTCAACACATAGACCGGGCTAAGCGCAATGAGCATGGCAGTCATAGAAGAGGTGAGGCGTAACAGTCCCCAGGTGAAAAGCAACATGCCTGCGCCATTCAGCGCTCCACAGCCGAGCGAAATCCAAAAGCATCGCTTGTCGGTGAACAGGAGCCGCGGATTCATGACACCGATTGTCAACCCCATAAAGAGCGTTGCCAGCGCCATGCGCGTCACTAGCATTTCAGTAGCACCCACTCCCGCATTCAGCGCGCCGCGTGTGATGGGCGTGGCAATGCTAAAAAAGGTGGTGGCAGTGAGGGCAATTGCCCACCCCACCCAAGCGCGCCGAGGCGCATGCACGTCAACGGGTTCAACTACTTCAATAGTACTCACAAATATTCCTGATCTACGGACACATGGGAACGTTCAAAGAGCGAAGGATGCGGCTGCACTGCATAGCCCGCGGCCAAAATGCTGACGGTAGGCTGGGGTGTTAACACGCGCACCCGCTCACTCGCATCTCCCTGTGGACGCGGACGATAGCCGTCGAAATCCCAGCGCCAAAGCACAACACCCGCATCGGGATGGGGCCAATAAAGATACGGTTGTTCGTCATCAAAAGTGCTGATCATGACCCCAGCAGGTAACTCTTCCAAGCGTGTGCTATAGGTCACTTTGCGCCCGTCACGCCAGCGCGCCGCGTGGAGCGCGACATCTAAACGCCCCGCGCTCGCATGACCTCTCTCCTCTTCTGTGCATTCTTCTGTGGCAGGGCGTGTCTCCACCCACAACTTGAGAAATTGCTGATAACGGCTGCGCTGACACTCGGCACAAGGCCGATGACCCGCAGCCAGCGCGGTTGGCTCATCCAAGAAAAAGAGTTCGGTATAGCGACCGGGCTGCATCAGTCTGCGCCTGCGCCCGCGAAATTCCAACAGGCAGATGATCCAACGTTCCACCTGATGATTGCGCCGCACCTGACCGTTGGCATCATGCAGACAGCCGCGATTGCCCATCCACAGCCCACGGGCAGGGGTTGCCACGACTCGCCCCCAGGGATCGACGCGGTTTTGACGAGGGGAATCCGCGCTCATGGGGTTGCCACCTTTTCGGCGCGCAGCAGGGGTAGATACCAAAGCAGTGCCAACGTTGTACCAACACCGCTAAAGATGAGCGCAGCGCTGTAGGCTTGCGGCGGATAGGCACCCGCTGCATCCACAGGGAAGGCATTGATAATCAGCCCCATCCACCATTGCAGCAAAAAGGTGCCACCAATGGCAAAGAGGTTGACCGCGGTGACAGCCTTGCCCGTCATGTAAAGCGGGAAAATCTGGCGGGCTTGCGTCGCCAACATGATATTGATTGCGCCCGCAAAGCCAAAAACGGCATAGATCAGGCGCACCCACAGCAGGTCAGGCCGCGCAGCCAGGGCAAACTGGCTGAGTAGAAAGAGTAAGCTCATTGCCACCGTGATACG
>JBBQIG010000252.1:0-7229 GCA_038324715.1 Anaerolineae bacterium
CAGTACCGATGACAAGCAGATCTTGATCACCTGTCACCAAATAGTCTGCTTGGTATATCAGCCCGTAGGCAATAAGGTAATCATCCTTAAGGTCACGACCATACTGCGTCAGCTCCGTTTGTAGTGAGTCAGGATGCAGTGCAACCTCATTTAACCCTTGAATGAGTGCGTCAATGAGTTTCTGAGGTATGCGTTTGCCTAGATACGGATACTTAACAATACTGTTCTGCAACTCCTGGATAGTCTCTGGTGGCATAATAAGCGTGTGAACGGGAGCAATGCATGCATTCACAAGTTGCCGAATGGTGGTTGTTTCATCGCGCGTCAAAAGATAGCTAATCCAAATATTAGTATCTAGGATGAGACGCATTATTTGTTTGCTAGTTCGCGGTCACTGGCGAGTGTTTGTTGAATAACATCTTCAGAAAAACCTGCTAGACGATAGGCTTCTTCTGCAGTCAAGTCTGAATTGCCTTCCGCGACTTGTTTACGGATCGCCTCCATACGCGCAAAAATTTTGCGTCTGCGCTCTTGCTCTCGTAGCCGCATGACTTCTTTATACTCATCATAGGCAATGATAACGCCTGCGGGCTTCCCCCGTCGTTCTACCACTACTTCATCATTATTCTCTTCTGCCCACTGAAGCATCGCTCCAAAATTGTTTTGCACCTCGCTAGATGATACAGTTCGTGGCATTTTCAGAATCCTCCTATCTATTATAATAGCTAACTAATTAGCTATTATAATAGGCTTTGTATCAAATGCAAGTGGCCTAAGCTTTTTAAATCGCAGCCTTGCTACTCGCCAGCCCCTGTGTAGGTAATCTTGTAGATAACCCCCGTCGCATAATCGCCCACCAGCATATTGCCATCGGGTGCGGTGACGAGGGGCAAGGGACGGTCAAGCCCCACGACGAAGGGCGAAGGTTCGCCGCGGTAGGTGATTTCGCCAGCGGGTGTGGTTTCGGTGCTCAAGCTGATGCGTTCGACAATGTGCCCCACAGGCGTAGGATTAAAGACCTCGCCAAAGAGCGCGACATAGAGCGTGCGATATTCCACAGGCCAATCGGGATGGTCGATGTAGGCCAATCCATTTGCGCTGGCATGGGCTGTCACAGGGTAAACTGGCCCGCTGTAGGGATCACCTTCTGCTTCTGGTTCATCGACCGGGCCAAATTGTTCGGGGAAGCCATAGTGATGACCCCAGCGGATATGGTTGACCTCATCGGGCGCGTCATTGAAGTCGGGGCCATTCTCGCTGGCGAAAAGCTGCCATGCGCGCGGCCCATCCGGCTCACTCAACGTGACGGGGAGTGATGCCCAAAGCACATTATAGGCGTTGCGGTTGCCCCGGCTCACAATCTCAAGATCATCAACGCTTTGTCCCGTGCGTGGAAAGCGCAGAATGGTAGCATTGAGTTCACCCCCTACCTCTAAATCGTCGGTAGACCCCAAGCCAAAATAGATCCAAGTGCCTCCTGGTTCGCCGCTAAAGGGATCCGGATCGGGGTTCCATGCCAGCCCATTGTTTTGGTGACGTCCCCAGGGTAGCCCCTCTAGTCGCACATTGCGCTGGTCGGCGACGCCATTGCCATCGGCATCGAGCGTGTGCAGTAACTGACCGCGCCCTCCCAACCACACCCCGCCATCAACAGGGTCATAGAGCATTCCCACCACTTCACTAAAGCCAGTGGCATAGAGATGACGCTGGTCATAAAGACCATCGCCGTCGAGATCGCTGTACCACCAGACGCGCCCATTTTGCAGGCTTACGAGCATATCGCCTGTGGGGGTGAAGTCGATTTGCGTTAGCTCACGCAGATCTTCCACAAGCGCGGTTGCGCTAAAGCCAGTGGGTACTTCGAGCGCCTCCGCCAACGATTTAGCATCCTCACTCAGTGCCAGTGCTTCTGTCCAGATTGAATCGACGCGCAGGCTTTCCAGCGCCAACGTACCTTGCATATCGGCCCACTCAAAGACAATCTCAATGCCGTTGATCTGAGAATAATCACTTACAGAACTTATGTCGCGACCCTCTGCGTCGCGCACTTCGCGTAAAGGAATGTGAATCGTCTGCGTTCCCTCGTCTAGGCCAAACTGGCTCAAAGGCATCCCCAGCCGTTGCCCATCGGCAGTGACCAGATAGAAGTTGGGTGTGAGATTGCCGCTGCTGGTGAGTCGTAGCGCAACGGTCTCGTCACCGCTTAAGGACATTGCCCCTTGCCAACGCACACTCCAGCGCGCAAAAGTGGCCGCGCTAATGTCCACATTCAGCCGTGGTGCTGTTGCCTCATTCTCGCAACTGAAGGTAGCTTCGGGGGGCGCATCACAGGCGGCTTGTGTGAGGGGCAAGCCGAGTAGCTCTTGATCCAGCAAGCTGACCAGCGGGGGCGTTATCGGTGTGGCAGGCACACGGGTGGCGACTAAGGTACTGGTGGGCACTGGGGCAGGGGCTGCTGGAAGAGTGCTACAGGCCATTAGCCCAAGCAGGGTGGCGCACAGTAAGTTAATTAGGATTGTCTTCATTTGTTTACCTCGGTTAATTTGCTTGAATTTTGAGTGTGTCACAGATGGGTACTGTGTGCAAATTGAGGCTGCAAATTGGATGCGCAAACAGGGGTGTAGCAAAGATAGACGCATAGTGCGCTGCGACCCAATCACTGTGTCCCAATCGTTGAGTCCCAATCGTTGAGTCCCATTGATTTGAGTCCCCTAGACGTATCATAGACAAGGTGGTGACGTCTTATCAATCAATTGAATGACACCTTTGCGGAAGCTTCAAGCTTTCTTGATGGGTTCCATCTTAACGGGGTATAGTGAAACGGGTAAGCGGGTAAAAGTGGGTGAAACAAAAGAGAATTGGCCCTATGTAATCAAGCCCCTGTGGGTGCATGATCTACTCCTGTTGTGGCGGCGCAAACAGCTTTACAAGCTCTATCTTGAGCAAGTGGCTGACTATACCGCGCGCGAAGTTCGCGTGGAATCGATGCGTCGCAGTTGTGTGGCATGGCTGGCAGATCACTTTGCACCAAGTCGCTCTGGGCATACTTTGACGCAAAATGTGTGGGCTAGCTATAGCCACCACTATAGCGTACAGGAGTTGGCTCCCGCCTACCTCGTCTATTTCACCCTGCATGAACCTCTGGCGCGCCGCGTGGCCGCGGCACTTCAACCCCAGATGCAACCTGGCAGTCCCATCCATCGTAGCACGTTACTCCATTCACTTGACGCGCAGAAAATTGCCCCAGGTGCGTTGGATAGGTTGCTGCACACCCTTCAGCAGTGGGGGCTGTTGGATGCAAATCATCGTATGGCAGATCAACGTGTAGGGGATCATGGAATGGCGGATTACAGCGCAAATTCGCCACTGAGCGTGGCTACCCCAATCTTTCCCTTACTGGTTTGGTGTTGGTGGCTAGAGACCCGTCAAACTCAAATTTCTATGGTCGAATTTGCTCACTCTCCGCTGTGGACGTGGGTAGAGATTGGGGATTTTGATGCAGGGTGGCACCGCTATACAGGGCGCATGTGGACAGTAGAGACGGTGGCGGGTCTGCCGACCGTCTGCCTGCGCCCGACCGAATTGGCAAGCTTTACCCGCGCGCTACTCAACTTGCTCTCAACTGATGGGCGTAGTGGGCGGCAACACCCGCACCAAAGCCAAAACGATGCCGAGCTTCACACGGCGGAGTAGACTTTATGTGCAGCCGCACCTACTGGATATCTTGCTAGATAATCTGCTGAAAGTCTACTGAGTATCTGCTGGATGCACCCACTCATATAGCCACTTTTGCGTCAGGACAATTGCGAGTACAATAGAGCCTGTTGGCAAACTCTCTGTCATCAATTCTGCAGGGAATCTATCATCGAGAAGGTAACACAAGCAATGTCACATGATTCATGTGATACCCAATTCATGTGATACCCGTAGGGTGATGGAGCCATTACAGTTTTCCCCATTGCAGTACACGGCAACTTCTCTGGGAATGACTGTTCGGTAAAAGAGAATCGGTGAAAGAGACCTAGCTCTTCTGTCATTAGTTTCATCTATTGCCGTTGACGGGCATGTATGCACCCGCTCTTGTGGCTGTTTTGGAATCGAGTAGAAGGCAGAGTACGCGCCGCGTGGCGGGTGTTAATCCATCTAGTCTTTTATCTCTATGCCCCGGCTCTCTTAAATTGGGCTGTTGGCGAGCCTATCAGCCTAGCATTCGCGCGCGCGCTGCCAGAATTAGCCACATTGAGCAATCGGCTAACGCTCTTTGGGTTGCGTTTGGTTGCCGTTTTATTGAGCACCTGGGTAGTGGTACGCTTCATTGACCGTCGCCCCTGGCGGGATATAGGCTTGCAATTTGACCGCAACTGGTGGGTCGATCTCTTTTTTGGCCTTTTCCTAGGCGCATTCTTAATGACCTTTGTCTTTGTTGTGGAGTATGCGGCGGGCTGGGTGCGGGTGGGCGAACTCTTTGTGGTAGATTTGACCGATGCGCCTTTTCTCATTGCGCTGACTGGCCCATTGCTCATCGCTTTGGTCATTAGCATCATTGAAGAATTACTGGCGCGTGGCTATCAACTGCGTAATTTGGCCGAAGGCTTGAATATGGCGCAGATTGGCCCAACACGTGCTGTGCTGGCAAGCTGGGGTATTTCCTCCTTACTTTTTGGCCTTCTCCACGTTTTCAATCCCAATGCAACTTGGTTAAGCACCCTCTATTTAACGTTGACAGGTGTCTTTTTTGGGCTGGGCTATGTGCTCACGGGGCGATTGGGATTGCCCATTGGGCTACACTTTGCTTGGAATTTTGTCCAGGGCAACATCTATGGCTTTCCTGTCAGCGGCAATATCTTTGGTGGCGCAACTGTGATCCGTGTGGAGCAAAGCGGGCCACCCCTTTGGACAGGGGGTGCATTTGGCCCAGAGGCAGGGCTGATTGGGGTTGCCGCAATTTTGTTGGGCTGTTTGCTTACGGTGGTGTGGGTGCAAACGCGCTATAAGCTTGTGGCCTTTTACTTGCCACTTGCCGATTATCGCCCGCTAAATCCACCGCTAAACCCACCAGTAAACCAATCGCGTGAGCCTCGCGCCACAAATCTTTAACTTAACATAAGCAATCTATTGCCCATGTCGAGAACGCATCGCTTCTTGAGTGGGTTGTGCAAAATCTAGAGGAATTGTATGTCTACGAAACTTTGGGGTGGTCGCTTTACAGGTGCAACCGACCCGTTGATGGAAAAATTCAACGCCTCGATTGGCTTTGACAAGCGCTTGTGGCAGGCCGATATTCAGGGTAGTCAAGCCTATGCGCGGGCGCTTGCCCGCGCGGGGATTCTGACCTCTGCCGAGTCTGACTTAATCGATGCTGGTTTGGAGGAAGTTGCAACCGAGTGGGCGGAAAATCGATTTGTGCTAATGCCCAGTGATGAGGATATTCATACCGCCAACGAGCGGCGGCTTACCGAGCAAATTGGTGCAGTGGGGGGAAAGCTGCACACGGGGCGCAGTCGTAACGACCAAGTGGCAACGGATGTCCGTATCTGGTTGCGTGGCGAGATCCGGCAGTTGCGTGGATACTTGTCGCAGTTAATTAGCATTGCAGTCGAGCGTGCGTCTGCCGAGATCGATCTGCTCATGCCTGGGTATACACATCTGCAACCTGCCCAACCTGTGCGTTGGAGCCATTGGTTGTTGAGCCATGCCTGGATGTGGCAACGAGACGCGCAACGCTTGGATGATCTCTTCAAGCGTGTGAACCTGCTGCCTTTGGGCAGCGGCGCGCTGGCAGGCAATCCCTTTGCCATTGATCGTCAAGCATTGGCTGAGGATTTGGGCTTTGCTGGCGTAACGCCAAACAGCCTTGATGGGGTGAGCGACCGCGACTTTGTTGTCGAATTTCTGTTTTGGGCCTCGCTGACAATGGTACATCTAAGCCGCTTGGGTGAAGATTTAGTGATCTTCAGCAGTCGAGAATTTGGGTTCGTCTCTCTGGCAGATGCCTATAGCACGGGGAGCAGTTTGATGCCCCAAAAGAAGAACCCTGATGCGCTGGAACTCTTGCGCGGCAAGTCTGGACGCGTGATTGGGGGGCTGACAGGGCTTTTGGTCACGCTAAAAGGGCTACCTAGCACCTACAACAAGGATTTACAGGAAGACAAAGAGCCGCTTTTTGATGCAGTGGATACATTGAGCGGGGCGCTGCAAATTGCAAGTGGGGTGGTTTCTACCCTCACACCCAATGCCACGCGGCTGCGCGCAGCGTTGACAACGGAGATGTTGGCGACTGATCTTGCTGAATATCTGGTGCGAAAGGGAGTTCCCTTTCGTGAGACCCATCACGTTGCCGGAGCCGCAGTCGCACTGGCAGAGAAAAACGGTGTGGAGTTGGCCGCGCTCACACTCGCCGATCTACAAGGATTGCATCCAGCTTTTGCGGAAGATGTAAGTCAGGTGTGGGATTTTGAAGAGAGTGTAGAGCGGCGTGATGCCGATGGCGGAACGAGCCGCCGAGCAGTTCTGGCTCAAATTTCACAGTTACGGGGATGGTTGACTGGAAATTAGCTCCGACGCGAGACGCAGAAAAAGTTGTCATAAAGAACTAATCCATCATTGACATTTCTACTGGCTACCAGTAGAAATGAAGGTTCTAACAAGGAGATGAGGTTTGAGTGGGATCTAGCCAAAGCTGCCAGTAATAATCAGAAGCACGCAATTACTTTTGAGGATGCCACTACAATCTTTGATGATCCGGATCACTTCACAGTTAATGTAACAAAGCCAGAACATGGCGAGGTTCGCATTATGGCGGTCGGCAGCATAAGCACTGGTCGCATGATTGCCGTAGTGTACACAGACCGTGAGAGACGACGCATCATTTCAGCCCGGAAGGTGAGGAAAAATGAGCAGCGAGAATATGACACACGTAAAGCGTCTGCCCAGCGGTGAGCTTGTCCAGGAAATGCCCGATGGTTCGACACGTCCTCTTGAGAGCAAAACTGATTGGGCCAAATTTGATGCTCTTACTGAGGAAGAGATCACGGCGGCGGCGTTGTCGGACCCAGACAGTGTGCTATTGACGGATGAGCAGCTTGCCCAAGCCCGCCACGTCCCCAATCCCAAAGAGATACGCCAAAAGCTACACATGACTCAGGAGCAATTTGCGGAGCAGTTTCAAGTGCCTTTGGGGACTCTGCGCGACTGGGAGCAAGGCGTACGGATACCTGACAGTGCGGCCA
>JBBQIG010000253.1:0-7220 GCA_038324715.1 Anaerolineae bacterium
ATTCTATAAGCTGTCCGAGGCCGAGCGCGAAACGGTGATTGGCATTGCGATTGAGGCCAATAACAAGCGGATTCCGGTGATCGCCCAAGCGAATCACGGTTCTGCCAGAATTGCGGCGGGTCTTGCTCGTCGCTATGAAGCAATGGGCGCAGATGTGATCAGCTTTGCCTTGCCGCGCCAGTTTGGTACGACTGATGCTGACTTGCTGCGTTACTGCGGCACAATTGCGGACGCGGTGTCGATTCCCGTGTTGATCCAGGACTTTGCACCGGGTAAGGCGACGATTGATGCTGACTTTATTGATGACTTGCACAAGCAGCATCCCAATTTTCTCTACGCCAAGTTGGAAGAGCCGATGATCATTGACAAACTGGTGCGGATTCAGGAGAAGGTGGGGGAAAAGGTTGGCATTTTCGAGGGCTGGGGTGGCTATTATATGCTCGAAGCGATTCCGGTTGGAATCGTGGGAATTATTCCGGGTGTACCCTACTGCGATTTGTTGAACATTGTCTATCAGGCGCGCAAGGCGGGTGACGACCAGCGTGCGTATGATCTGTTCGCCACGCTGTTGCCGATGATGAACTTTACACTACAGGACTTTGAACTCTTTTTGCAGGTGGAGAAGCGTCTTTTGGTGCGTCGCGGAATTTTTGACTCTGCCAACATGCGCCAGATTACGATGACGCCGAGTAAGGCGGTGATGCGCCATGCTGAGTTTTTAGTTGACCAGATGATGTTGATTTTGGCGCGCGAGGGTATGGTGTCGAGTTGAGGGTGGGGGTGCATCTGTAACCTGCAAATGTTTCGTTGTTGACCTTCCTCGGAGCCACCCAAGGGGTTCCCGGCTCCAAGGAAGGGGTCATTTTATGGGTTAGTAGACTAATTTCTTGGGGAACCAGATGTCTTTGGGGTCGCCGGGGTGGCGGGCGATTACGGCTTCGTCTAGCTCGATGCCTAATCCGGGTTTTGTGGGCAGGGGGATGTAGCCGTTTTCAATGACGAGTGGTTCTTTGACAAGATTGCCTGAGAGGGTGCGGGTATGCACGGATTCGGTGATCAAGAAGTTTGGAGTGCAGGCGGCAAACTGTACGACTGCTGCCAGTGAGACCGGGCCATTGGGATTGTGGGGCGCAACTGTGACGCCACATGGTTCGGCCATTGAGGCGATTTTGCGAATTTCAAGAATACCGCCACAGTGGCAGATGTCGGGCTGGATCACATCCACCAGCCGGTCGCGCAGGAGCGGCCAAAAGCCCCAGCGCGTGTAATAGCGTTCACCTGTTGCCAGCGGTATATTCACCTCGGCGCGCACGCGTGCCAGCATCTCATTCGAGTCGGAGGGGACTGGCTCTTCTAGGAACATGAGATCAAACGGCTCTAGCGCCCTGGCAATGCGGATGGCGGCTTGAGGCCCAAAGCGCCAGTGACCGTCCACGGCAATATCGGCGCGAGTGCCCACTGCTTGGCGCGCGGCGGCAATACAGGCGACGGCAAAGGCTAGCCCCTCGTGGGATATGTCCATATATTCATCGCCAAAGGGATCGAACTTGAGGCCGGTGAAACCTAGCTTTTCGACCGCATGGGCGGCTGCTTCCCCACATTCTTCGGGTGTGGTATAGGGGCCGGGCCACGTATAGGCGCGGATTGCTTCGCGCACAGGGCCGCCCCAGAGTTGGTAGACGGGCGTGTTGTAATATTTGCCGGTGATGTCCCATAGCGCTTGCTCAATGCCGCTGATGGCGGTAAAATCGGTGACACCCTTCCAGCAGGAAGTCATGTGCCACTTGCGCCACAAACGCTCAATGTGGCGCGGGTCTTCGCCCACAAAGATACGCTTCATCTCTTCAATTGCACCCAAGACCGAAAGTTCCTTGCCCTCCAAGGTAGCTTCGCCCACCCCTTCAATGCCTTCATCCGTAAAAACTTTGACAAAGATATAGTTGCTGACACCAAAATCGACCATGTAGGTGGCAATATCTGTGATCTTCATTAGGTAGTATCCTGGTTTCTAGTGGTTGCAGAAAAGGAGGAAAATCAGCATAGGTTGAATGTGAGTGGGTAATTGTGAAGAAGAGTCCTACATGATTGCTCGTGTAGGACTCTTTGGGTTCTTGGTAAATGAACAACATTTTTACTGAATGGAAATTTAGTAGAGCGATCCTGCTCCCTTTGCGCCCGCTGCGCTTGTCACGGCTGCACCGCTGAAGTCAATCGCGTCAAATTCTTCGCGGGCGGCCTTCATCATCAGCGCAGCATCGCTCACCAAGGCTAGGAATTGAAAGCCTTGCGCAATGCGCTGGTTTAATTCTGGCGTATTGAAGCAGTGCTTACCTGCTGCCTTGCCTGTTTTCTTGCAGGCAGCTAGCACCTTCTGAATCGCATCTTCGTGTGTTGAACCCGGGCCAGTCTCTTTTTGGGTAAGACCCATCGAGAGCATGAGGTCATTGGGGCCGATGAAACAGCCTGTCACACCCTCCACTGCCATGATCTCTTCCACGTTCTCCACAGCTTCCGCCGTTTCGATCATCACAATGACGGCTAGATGTTCATCGGCAAAGGTGCGATAGTCGCCATCAATGTAGGCCGAGACGCGGCTGCCGCCGGAACTGCGCTGTCCTTTGGTTGCATAGCGCATGTTTGATACCACATGCTTGGCATCTTCCACGTTATTGACCATTGGCACCACTAGCCCCAGCGCGCCAGCATCCAACGTGCGCTGCATCCAGATGATGTCATTCCAGGGCACGCGTGCCATTGGTACTGCACCGCCCAACTGGATCGCACGGAAACAGTTTACCATCGTCTCGAAGCCGACCGGGCTATGTTCTGCATCCACCACGAGCCAATCCCAGCCAATCTGTGCCATGTTTTCGGCTGCCACAGGTGAGCAGAGGGATAGCCAACTGCCTACTGCGGGTTGACCGCTGCGGAGCTTGTCTGTCACCGGGTTGGTTTTGATCTTGGAAATTCCCATACCAGCCATAATCTTCCTGCATTTCTATTATTTTGGGTGAGTTCTTTGTTGGTCTCTACGCAGTATAGTACCTGTTGTCCTACACGGAAAAACGCGAATAGGGTCTCTTGCTAAGAACAGGCGCACTCGGAGATGCCTCCTCTATGCCTCTTGGCCTTGCTTGACGGAATGCTACTCGACCCTTATGCTTAGTTACCCCACCCAAAAGTGCCATTTCTGTTGGTGCCAGAGCTGCAAGAGACTATACAATGGTTGCCTCAGTTGTGGCAGACATATAAGAAAAGGAGCGCGACAATGATGCGTGTATTGGCTTCATTTGCGGTTGGCGGGATGCTTCTAATTCTCGTGGTAATGCCCATGTCGGCGCAAGAGATCGCCGAAGTCACTCTCTCGAACCGAGATGGCGACGCAATCAGCCGCTTGACTGATGGCAATCTCATTCGATTGACAATTGAGTTGCCCAAACCTGTTGACGAGGAAACCGTGCTTTCGTTTTATTTGGATGAGGACACACATCACCTTGTTGATTGCCAAATTCCCACGGGAGATCGCCGTTGTACCACCGCAGCTATTGGTACTCTGGGCTGGTACTGGGATGAGAATGAACAACTTAAACCCGAACGCAACCTTTATGTGATCAATTATGAGGCTACAGGCTGGCAACCCATTGCCTCTATGAATATTACTGTACATCCGCGCCCGGTGGTGATGGTTCATGGTTTTGGCGCTAACTACACCACCTGGGATACTTATCTGGGGCCTACTGGATTTTTGGCGATGGTGGGTTTACATGGCTATGCGGTGGGTGACGGACAGGTAACGGGTACGCTCTATACAGGTAACCTACTGAATCCGAGATTGACGACTAACACGGTTGACCAGAATGCGGCAGCACTGGCGGAGTATATTGCCAACGTCAAGAAAGAAACGGGGGCTGAACAAGTAGATCTGCTTGGTCACAGCAGGGGGGGGCTTATCTCGCGCTACTATATTGACCGCTTGATGACGCAGCGAGATGTCGCTCAGTTGATCATGCTGGGCACACCGAATGGGGGGAGTAACTGTGCACTCCTTACGGGCAGCCTGCAGTTCTATCAGCCTGCCGCCCTTGAACTTGGTACGGATTATGTAAGCCACGTCTTTAACCCCCAGATTACAGATCATCAAGATGTACCCTTCTTCCTGATTGCCGGTACGCCCATTCAGCGGCGAATTTTGTCTCCTTGCAGCGGGACACCGCACGACCTGGTGGTTGCGTTAGAGAGTGCTGGTGCCATTTCCCTTGACGCCGACATTGTTGAAGTTCCCATCTTGCACATTGACCTTAATTCCTCGGCAGAACTATTTTCCGAACACGTTGCCCCTCTTTTGCGTAAGTCGGGAGAGGAGTTGGCAAGCCAGGGGGAGCAACCGTCTTTACGCATTGAGCCTGGGAATGACTCAGTGCAATTTAGCCAGATTTACACAGGGATGGTGACAAGCGACGAGGGAAATGAACATATCATCAACATTGACAACAATGTTGCCGTTGCCAGTTTTGGCCTCTTTGATCCTACGCGTTCGCTTACGGTGACTGTGCGCGGGGCGAGTGGTAATGTGATTACGCTGACAGAGGAGAGGAATGGGCTAACTATACTTGATGATCCTGCTTCGTTGATCTATCTTGGCTATGGTTTTGAGAATCCTAACCCCGGCCCCTGGCGAGTAACCGTGCGACCCACACAAGAGACACCTCCCCTGGGTGCGGAGTATGCGATTATGGCACAGTATCAAGGGGGTGCGACCCTTGAGGCAACGCTTAGTACTCATTTGCCTGGGGTTGGGGAGAATGTCGAGGTGACGGCGACCTTGAAGTTGGGTGAGCAAGCACTGCCTGTTGACTCCGCACAAGTGGTGGTTCACTACCCCGATGGTCATTCGGAAAGCCTTTCAATTTCTGAAAGCGATCTCGGCATAGAGGCAAGTTGGCAGCCGGAGCAGCCCGGAATTTATGGCATTGACGTGAACATAAGAAGTGTTCTGGCCGGTGGCATTGTGGTTGAACGCACCCGCTATCTCGCGTTGCAAGCCTTTGAGACGCCTCCGTTGCGACGGTAACGCAGTAATCCCTTAGAAAGAACTCAAGTATGCACACAAGCAGACGCCTGATTTCTAGCAATTTTCAGTTCTGGCAGCAAACATCAAGCGGTGCACAACCTGTGGATCTGGCTCTATTCTGTCCTAATTACCATGAGCAGGATCGTGTGGGCGTTGTTTCGCTGCGTTTGGAAGATGGCGTTTTGCAGACTAGCTATGCGTTGCTTGCTTTGACTACAGCCTTTTATGATCAGTTGCGTGCGCGATCCACAGACTTTTTTGATTATCCTCAACACTTCGCTTTTGTTGGTGCTGAGGGCGCGAGTGTTCGTGTGGGGGAGGGGCTGCTGCCCCTGAACAGAGAAAAGTTGTGGGATGCATGGTCGTGGCTGGATGTATGGCCCGATGCCAAATGGGTGCCCGCGCCCGCGACTGCTTCAGGCATGTTGCAACGTGTTTTTGAGTATCAGATCAATCGCATTTTTTGGCCGCGAACGCTGAAGCCGGGGCCGAATGAAACTCCGCTCCCTTCTTATGCCTGGCAGATGCTCAAGACAAGTTTGAAAGCTGTCTATTACTATGGGGAATCCTATGGGGAAGATGCGCAAGTTACGGTGGGCGAGCAGGTGGAAATTCGGGTGATGCCGGAGATTGACGAGGTGGTGCAGGAAAGCCTGGATCGATTGCCCGCCCCTGTAGATGTGACTGCTGTCCAACGCGCACGCACGGTACAGTCTTATGAACGGGTTGGTATTGATGAGTTTCTGGAGGCAATGCAGGTGCGATAGAAAGAACCTTCCTCGGAGCGGCCCAAAGGTCTCCCCGCTCCAAGGAAGGGGTAAAGTTTAAGTTAGTTGGTGCTGTTGAGTGCTTCGGATAATTGTGGAACCAGCCCATCGAGTAGGAAGGGCAGGCTGAGTACGCTCACGAAAGAAGTCGCACCACCCAGCGGGTCGTTGTAACTGTCGAGAAAGACTTCGCGTCCTTCTGTGTGTACATCGAGCGTGGCATAGATTGGGCCACCCAGCGACCCTTCTGATTCTTCTGCATCCAGCCAGACAATTACGTCGAGATCGAGTAACTCGGCGCGCTCTGGGCTGAGGTTGCCACCAAATTCCTCACCTGTTACCTCGTTGACCCAAGCCGGTATTTCAAAGCCCAGTGCTGTGAGAAATCGGCCGCGTGAGTCCTCGCTGCTATAGACCCAGATGCCTTCGTAGGGAGTTGCGACTACCGCGGTTTTGCCTTGGAATTCTGGATGTTCAGCGCTAACCTCTGCAAAGCGATTTTCAACCGTGGTCACGAGCGCATCTGCCTCCGCCGCCTGACCGACAGCCTGACCGACCTTGCGCGTTAACTCCTGCCAGGGAATTCCATAATTTACATACTCGCCGGGCTGGGCGACGGTGGGGGCGATCTGGGAGAGAAGTACGTATTCTTTCTCGCCGATACCTGCATAGAGCGCAAGGATGAGGTCGGGTTGTAGGGCGGCGATCTTTTCAAAGTTGATCGTTGAGCCATCGCCCACAAGTTCGGGCATGGCATCGCCCAACTTGTCCTGCGCCCACGGCCAAATTGCGCCTGGATAGCCACCAAACCATTCTGTTGTCCCCACGGGTACAATGCCTAGCGCAAGCAAGGCATCCTGCTCCGTTAGCCCGACGGTTACGATGCGCTCTGGTTGTGTAACGATTTCGGTGCTGCCAAATTTGTGTTCGAGGGTAACGGGGAAGGCTGTCTCGCTGCTCACCTCAGCTTCCGGTGTAGCTTGCTCTGTGCTAGCTGAAGGGGCGGGTGCAATACAACCTGGTAGGACAAAGAGGAGTGCAGCTAGAACTGATAGAAGTATTTTATGTTTCATCAAGGAATTGTTTCCTCCGAATATGTGCTGACTATGAACAATTTTTGTGAAGAAGCTTCGTAAAGAAGTTTAACCGCGCTTAGCAAGCAGGATGGTCATCCCTCAAGCTTGTGCATTGGGGGGTAGAGTAGCATGTGGGAAAGGGTGATTCAAGGCAACTGGGGACTCAATTTTGGCTTGATAGAGTTGGAGTTGATCTGCGCTGGCAGGCAGAGCTTCACCGCCGGTTAGGAAGATGGCTTCGGTGGCTGCGCCCTGATTGTTATCAGCGATTGTATTGTGATATAGGACAATGAGACTGCGTCCTGT
>JBBQIG010000254.1:0-7212 GCA_038324715.1 Anaerolineae bacterium
AAGGATATTGTTGAGATTCTGAAGAACATCAATTCAGTACCCGCCAACATCAAGACCGCGGTTCAGAACAATGGTGGTGGCTATGCCAACCACAATTTGTTCTGGGAAGTCCTCGGTCCCAAGGGTAGTGGTAGCCCCAGCGGTGAACTTGCGAATGCCATCAACAGTTCCTTTGGTAGCTTCGACGCCTTCAAAGAGAAGCTAACTACTGCTGCCACCACTCGCTTCGGCTCAGGCTGGGGTTGGTTGGTTGTCAAGTCAAATGGCAACTTGGATGTCTATAGCACTGCCAACCAGGATAGCCCCTATATGCAGGGCGATACCCCCATCTTTGGCATTGATGTGTGGGAACATGCCTACTACCTGAACTACCAAAACCGCCGCCCAGATTATCTTAAAGCCATCTGGGACGTCGTGAACTGGGATCAGGTTGCCAAGAACTACGCCGCAGCCAAAAAAGTCTCAGCCTAAGTTTTCCCAATAAAATTAAAAGTCCGCGGCTCAAGTCGCGGACTTTTTTTATTGAAGGTGGACTCACATAATCTAAATCGGTGACTTGGGATTTGTGCCTTGATTTACTGTTGTCGTACATGCAAAACTCTTTAGATCTGTAAACCTGTTGTATAGTTCTACTTCCGAAGTACCTAGCCGCGGCGTGTGGCTGGGATAGCAGGAAACCGACGGAAAGGAAGTCGTCGTGTCACGTCAGCGTACTTTTGTTGTAGTTGCCGGTATCATGCTGAGCCTTTTTATGGCGTCTATGGAAGCCACCGTAATCGCCACAGCAATGCCTACGATTGTCTCGCAATTGGGCGGATTAGAGATTTACAGTTGGGCTTTCGCCGCCTATATGTTGACTTCGACTTGTACTGTGCCTGTGTATGGCAAGTTGTCTGATATTTATGGGCGACGCATTATCTATGCGATTGCAATGACACTCTTTCTGGTTGGCTCAATCCTCTGTGGATTGTCCCAAAGTATGGAGCAGTTGATCTTCTTCCGCGCCCTCCAGGGCATTGGTGCGGGTGGCGTACTGCCCTTGGCCTTTATCATCATCGGTGACATCTTTTCTTTTGAGCAACGCGCCAAGATGCAGGGCTTTTTTGCGGGCGTGTGGGGTGTTTCGTCGATTATTGGCCCCGTGCTGGGTGGCTTTTTGGTTGATCAAGCGTCATGGCACTGGGTTTTCTATGTCAACATCATTCCAGGTGTCATCGCCTTTGCGCTGGTCTGGTTTGGCCTACGTGACGAACAGAGCCGCAAGGAAAATGTCGCCATTGACTACGCAGGCGCGGTATTACTGATCGCTGCGGTGGCGCTGCTGCTACTAGGCCTGGGTGACTTGGGCAATTTGAGGGGAATCAGTTTCGTCGTGGTTGCGGTCATTCTCTTTATCCTCCTTTGGGTGGTAGAGCGGCGCGCCGTTGATCCTGTGTTGCCACTCTCACTCTTCCGTGAACGTCTCTTTATCACCGCCTCGCTGCATGGCATGTTGGCAGGCTGGGCAATGTTTGGCACCTTGTCCTTTGTTCCTCTCTTTGTACAATCGGTGATGGGCGCGACTGCAACCGAAGCCGGGACGACCATTACCCCGATGATGTTGGGATGGGTGTTGGCGTCAGTCGTAGGGGGACGGCTTTTGCTACGCATCGGCTATCGCACAGTTGCGTTGGCTGGCATGGTCATGCTGACCATCGGGGCGTTCTTAGTCTCACAAAGTGGCACAGATGCCACACGCAACGAGGTGATGATCTACCTGACCATGATGGGCATTGGCATGGGGTTATCTGTCCCCTCATTCTTAATTGCAGTGCAAAGCAGCGTGAGCAAGCGCACGTTGGGAACTGCCACCTCCACGCTCCAATTTAGCCGCAGCATCGGCGGTACGCTGGGCGTAAGCGTGATGGGTGCGCTCTTGACGGTGCGGCTGACCGAGGCATTGGTGGCTGCGGGATTAGACCCGAACGCGGTTTCGCTTAACAGTATGATCGACTCAACGGAAAGTGCAGTTGCGGCGGTCACAGGCCCCATGCGCGATGCCATGGCAACCGCCATTGAGGGCATCTTCGTATTAGCCTTTATTGCTGCTGCGCTGGGCTTGGTGGCAACAGCCTTTGCACCCCATGGTCGCGTGGGTCAGCTAGGCGGCAAACCTGCACCGAATGAAGCCGAAGGCGAAGAAGCAGGCGCGTCAACAACAGACTTTGTACCAGAGGTATAACCGCCAATAGAGTGGTATAAAAAAAGCAGCCACCCAGAAGCATAAACTTCCAAGTGGCTGCTTTTATCTACATCAAAACCTACACATAAGGACCACCCCTTCCTTGGAGCCGGGAACCCCTTGGGTGGCTCCGAGGAAGGTCACCCAGCCAAGCGTCCCCCACTACCCACCCACCATACGTTCAGCAATCAACTTCACAGGCGGCGAGCCATAACTCAAAAGCGTGTCATGAAAGCTCTTCAAGCTATAGTCATCCCCTTGTTGCACTTGCCAGCGACGCCGTAAATCATGGATGGCACTCTTGCCCAACAAGTAGGCTGATGGATAAGTTGGATTCTCGTGCGTGGTATAACGGCGCACTTCGCCTTCCGCCATACGGCGATCCAGGTGGACTTCGTTCACCATCAGATCAACCGCCTCAGCAAAGGGCATGCCACGCGTATGCAACCCACTATCGACCACCACGCGTGCCGAGCGCCACAAGGCATTGCGCAACTTAAAGAGCTTTACCCACGGCTCTCTCATAAAGCCGGTCTCTTCCATCAAATCTTCTGTATAGAGTCCCCACCCTTCCACCAGCACTGGGCTGCTAAAATAGCGGTGCATCGGTGCATTGGCGGTCGCCAATTTGTGATGCACCTTTTGCGTGTGATGCCCTGGATAGATCTCGTGCAGCGTAATGGAACGGGCAAAAGCGGTGCAGTTGTCACGCATGTGTTGAAGTTGGCGATCGGGGTCTGCATCGGGGTCGAGCGGGGTGATGACCAATTCGCTATGCAGCCCAGGGGCATAGGGTGGCGTGGTGAACATCAAGCCCAGCGGTGCACCCGCGCGCAGATATTCAGGCAACCATTTCACCTCAGCCACTTCACCCTCAGGCAACGTGATCAGGTTTGTTGCCACACAATGGGCACGCGCGCGCACCATTTCAGCATGATAGGTAGCAAGGAACTCTGCGCCTTGCGGATGATCATCCTTGACGCGCTCAATCTGCTCGTCCCAGCTTTGCCCCGGATTTAGCTCACGCGCATAGGCTTCCAGCGCGGCCTTGTCGGCAGCCATCTGCTCTCGACCGAATTCGTGCAATTGGCGATGATCCAAGTCAAGCAGGTGAAATTGCTTGAGCAGAAAGTCGAAATGCTCTGCACCACAGGCAAAGGTGCCAGTTGCTTTTGAATGAAACGCGTGGAGAAACTGCTCAAAGTTATCAAGCGCATTTTGCACAGATGCAGTAGCGCGGGCAAGGTCGCTTTGCAGCGTGGGTTCCAGTTGGCTCGCAAAACCGGGAATCGCCGTGGCGAGAAACTGGCGCAAGCCCTTGATCGCAGTCAACCCCATCTCTACATGCAACGGGTCTGTGGCAGAGGTAAGGTTGGCTTGAATGGTGGCAAGATAGCGCGGCGCAAGTCGCAATCGCGCCCATAACCGTTCGCCTTGTACAGAAGGTGAGAGAGTAGAAGAGAGACCATCCACCCCGATCAAGGCAGAGAATGCTGTCCCCAATTGCTCCACATACCAATAGGGCGCAGAGGTCCACATCTTGCGATCTTGCAGACGACGCAGGGAGGTTTTCAGGTCAATCAGCGCCACTTCAAGTTCCATACGCGCATCGTCATCGAGGAGCGCCGCATCAATGTTGTGAAAGCGGCTCAAAAAACTCTGGCGCTGGGCAATCTCCTCGGTGCAGGCTTCTGCACTGGTATCGCCCAGCGTGGAATCATGAGCCTGAATGCCCAACTTGGTCGCCTTGATGGGATCAGCCGCAAAGACCAGTTGCAGATATTCTTCGATCAGCGTGTTGAGTTCGGTTTGGGTGGTGGTCACAAGGGTTAGCTTTCTGGGCAATCTTTCAGACTTGAACACCATCTACTTTGATGGCAATGGTTTAACAAGACCCTGCTGGAGATTCAAATGCCCCCAGCAGGGTTGAAGTTCATGCTAATAACCAGGCTGGCTTAGTAGACCTTAGCAAAGGTTCCGTTGGCAAGGTCTACACCGGGCATTCCCAAACCTTGTGCTTCCAACCCGCTCAATTCACTGCGGAAGATGTCGCCGCCCTTGATGACGACCTGGATGTTACGCAGGTCACGGATCTGCTGGTCGGGCTTGCCATCAATGACCAAGAGATCGGCTTGCATCCCGGCAGCGAGTGTGCCTGTGATCTTTTCAATGCCACAGATTTTGGCCGAATTATAGGTGGCAGCACGCAGGGCTTCGAGCGGTGTCATCCCTGCCTCAACCAGTAGCTCTGTTTCGCGAATGGTGGCAACCGTGCCGCCTGCTGGATCGCTGGGCAGCAAGTCGGTGCCTGTGCCAATCGTGACCCCTGCGGCGACAGCGCGCTTGATGGAAGCAAAATGCTCGGCAGCAGCGGCTTTGGCCTTATCCAGCATCCACTCTTGCACGCCATGACCACGCATATAGTCAAGCTCTTGGGTCACGCAGAGGGTGGGGACGAGGTAGGTTCCTGCCTCCGCCATCATCTGCGCTGCTTCCTCATCAAATTGATAGCCATGCTCAATACAATCCACCCCCAGCCGCACACAATCCTTGATCGGATTGTTACCCCCCGTATGCGAGGCGACGATCTTGTGGGCGGCATGAGCGACTTCAACCACAGCGCTCACCTCGTCATCGGTCATCTGCTTGTCGGCAGGTTTCTCATCTCGTGTGCCGATACCCCCGGTGAGACAGACCTTGAGCAGATCAGCCCCGGCGCGTAGTTGCTCGCGTGCCAATTGACGGAAACCAGCAACCCCATCGGCTTCCAAACAGCCAATCGAGTTGTGACCGTGCCCTCCTGTCGAGATCATAGCATGTCCGGCAGAGAGGATGCGTGGACCAGCCAACATGCCCTTATTGATGGCATTACGCACATCCATGTCGGTATGATGGGCCTCACCCACGCAGCGAATGGTCGTTGTGCCTGTAGTGATGGCTTCCAGCGCACGGCGATAGATCAGCAGCGTGCGATAGCCATGCGTGAATTGGTCAATGCGTATTTCTGTAAAAGGCAGGCGCAGAGCCAGATGAACATGGACATTAAAGAGACCGGGCATGACAGTCTTGCCCGCCACATCAACCACCCTGTCACCACTGCCAGATTGCGGCGCTTGATCTGCTGCGCCCACATACTCAAGCGTGCTGCCATTCATAACAACCGTGGCGGCTTCAACCGCTGGCGCGCCAGTACCAGCGACCACACGGGCATTGGTCAAAAAAGTTCGCATGCAAATCTCCTTAAAAGGTAAGTCACCCATCGATCACCCTACCCCGATCTATACTAGCGAAAAGGGTGACCTCTGGACAAATTATTGGCTAGAAATTCAAATGTCCTACTCCTTCTTTGGAGAT
Organism: Anaerolineae bacterium; assembly: GCA_038324715.1. Taxonomy (GTDB): domain Bacteria; phylum Chloroflexota; class Anaerolineae; order Caldilineales; family Caldilineaceae; genus QEUY01. The sequence goes on from JBBQIG010000254.1 coordinate 5,576, forward strand.
CCAAGCTCCGAGGAAGGTCAAACCGGGGATGATCCTATCCCTCCCAACACACAAAACTAATTATTCCTCCGACTCAAGCCATCCCCCATAAGATTGCCCCCGATCACAAAGAGCGCAATCGCAACACCAGGAAAGACAGCATTCCACCAGGCGATGCTCATAATGCTGCGCGCTTCGCTGACCATGCTGCCCCAGGCAGGCGTGGGTGGTTGAACTCCCAAGCCCAGAAAACTCAGTGATGCCTCATTGAGAATCATGGCAGACATGTTGACTGTGGCAATCACTGCCAGGGGGGGCAACACAGAAGGCAGCAGATGTCGCCAGATCAGCCGCCCTGTTCCCGCACCAATCGAGCGCGCGGCAAGCATAAACTCCTGATTACGCAGCGCGAGCGTCGCACCACGGGTGACACGCGCATACTGCACCCAACTGACCAGCCCCAAAACGACGATCATGTTGGTGAGGCTTTGCCCCACCGCTGCGATGATGGCAATGGCAAGAAAGACGGGCGGGAAGGAGAGTTGGATGTCCATGAGTCGGGTTAGAAAACGATCTACACCCCCACCAAAGAATCCAGCTAACAGCCCCAGCGTAATCCCAATCGCCCCACCCAGCAGCACGGAAAAGAGACCCACTGCGGCGGAAACCCGCGCCCCAACCATGAGGCGTGAGAGCAGATCGCGCCCTAAGCGATCCGTGCCCAGGGGATAAGAAGGATCGCTGCCTTCCATCCAGAAGGGGGGCAACATTCCTTTGGTTAAATTTTGGGAGGTATAGTCGTGGGGACTCAGCCATTGGGCAAAGATAGCGACAAAGGCAATTCCCACGATGATGATGAGTCCAACCCAGAATTGGGCCGGTCGCCGTACAACCTTGCGGCTTTTAACCTGTTTAATCATTGAATGCAATCATTGAGTCTAATTATTGAGCTTCATCATAGCGAATACGCGGGTCGAGCCGGCTGTAAAGCAGATCGACCACAAGATTGATGAGAACAAAGCCCAGTCCAATCACCAAGACCACGGCACGGACAAGGGGCAAATCGCGGTTTTGAATGCCCTGAAGCATAAGCCAGCCAACCCCAGGCCAAGCAAAGACCGATTCCACCACCACCGAGCCGCCTAACAGCGCGCCCAGTTGCAGCCCCAACACGGTCACAGTCGGAATCATCGTGTTGCGCAAGGCATGGCGATAGAGAACAACCTGTTCGCGCAGCCCTTTGGCGCGGGCAGTACGAATGTAATCACGCTGCATCACATCAATCAGGGTAGAACGCACCAGGCGCGAGATCAGCCCAATGCTGTAGACCGACAGAGTGAGACCCGGCATCAGGATATTCTGCCAGGAAGCAGCCCCCGACGAAGGCAGCCAGCGGAGCTTGTCGGCAAAGAGCAGAATGAGCATAATCCCCAGCCAAAAGGAAGGGATGCTAATGCCGAGGAAGGTGATCAACGACACCACCCAATCAACCGTGCTGTTGGGACGGCTCCCTGCCCACAGCCCCAAGGGGATCCCGACGACGATGGTGAGCGTGAGCGAAAAGAGCGCCAAGACCAGGGTAGCGGGCAATTTGTCCATGACCATTTTCAACGCGGGCTGGTCATAGCGAAAAGAATCACCCATATCCCCTTGCAGGG
>JBBQIG010000255.1:0-7190 GCA_038324715.1 Anaerolineae bacterium
TACTTCTTGGCAAAACAATTGATTCGTACCCGAGAACATTTCCACCTGCTATTAGCTGTGTTCGCCCTCTTTGGCCTCATTGCCGGTGCCCATGCAATCTACGAGTCTTTGACTGGAAACGTTCTGTTTGTACAGAAAGGGCAGGAAATCGGACGCGTTATCCGCGGGCAGAGTAATCTCCGTCTCATTGTGGGCCTGATTGGCGAAACAGGTGCAATGGGTAGGGTGCTGACGTTAACGCTCCTCGTCACGCTCTACTACATTATGGAGAATGAGAATGGCCTTCTGAAGCCATTCTGGATGGTAGCCGCACTGGTGCAATTCGGTGGACTAGCCGTTACTTTTAGCCGGACACCCTTGATAACGTTTCTGTTTGGTCTCTTTATTCTCCAGTTCTTTTACCCCGGCTTACGCAGGCTGCTGATTGTTTTGACCCTCATTGTCGCCATCACATTGGGTCTCAACTGGGATCGGATTCAAAGAACCGAAGCGGCACAAGATCGGTTGAGTGGTGCCGAAGATGTGAACGGTCGCACATTTCGCTGGCAAGCAGGTCTAAACATGTGGATGGAAAGACCTATACGCGGATGGGGATCGGGCCGCTTTGAAGAAACGTCTGGTCAATTTCGGGCAGATGGCTCCAGCCAGAATGTAAAGGCTGTGGAAAATGATTACTTGCGGATCTTAGTCAGTGCAGGACTTATTGGCTTTCTGCCCTACGCACTCTATCTGCTAACGATGATCTTTGACAGCCTGCGCCTCTTCTTTCAGCGCAAATTGCCTGGACCGGGAAGCTTTATTGAGTATGGAACACTGGGACTTTTTTGGGCAGTCATGAGTGCCTTTGCGCTCTCTTCTGTTACTGCCGTCAATTCGCAGCCAGTTACAAGATTGTTCCCTTTTGTGATCTTCGGGGCAATTGTGGGTACTCATCAGTATCTACTAGCCAGGCAGCCCAACCGCAACTGGAGTGTAGTGGCGACAGCAAAATCGACGCCAGCCCAAGCGACGCGCAGCTAACATCATATATGGGCTGGGGATATAGCCCAGGGTATGACTTAGGTCAATAAGTAAGGAGAGTAACTTCTAGAGCAACTAGATGCCTTACAGTGGGCTAATGGTGTTAAGACTACCTGTTAAGACTTATCGTGTTGAAGTTATAGAACGACTAGATGTGCAATACGGCGCAATCCGCTACTGATAAAGAGCTGTATAAACAAAGGTTGGAATAAGAGCTATGAATATCGCAATACTTGGAATGGGCTATGTGGGTTGTGTCTCAGCAGCATGTCTGGCAGATCAAGGACACTCTGTAACCGGGGTTGATGTGAACCCCCTCAAGGTTGATCTCATCAACGAGGGCAAAAGTCCAATTGTGGAGAAATACCTGGACACCATGATCAGGGATGCCACTGCGGATGGACGACTGCGGGCGACCACAATGGCAACAGATGCAGTGCAACAATCCGAGATCTCGTTGATCTGCGTCGGCACACCCAGCCGGGAGGATGGCAGCCAGGATCTGCAACATCTGCGCGGTGTAAGCCGTGACATTGGCCGCGCCCTGCGTCTACACCGCGACTATCACACAGTGGTAATTCGTAGCACCCTGATCCCTGGAACAGCCGAATCTGTGGTTTTGCCACTGATCGAGGAGGAATCGGATAAGCAAGTGGGGCAAGACTTTGGCTTGTGTGTAAATCCAGAGTTCATGCGCGAAGGCTCGGCGGTCGATGATTACTATAACCCACCCCTCACCTTAATTGGTGCCTGGGATCAACGCAGCGGGGACGGATTGCAGAGTCTCTACGAAAACTTAGACGCTCCCTTGATGCGAACCACCCTGCGCGTTGCCGAAATGTTGAAATTTGCGAGCAACTCGTTTCATGCATTGAAGGTCGGCTTTGCCAACGAAATCGGCGTCATTTGCAAAGAGATGGGCATTGATAGCCACGAAGTCATGGATCTCTTTATGCAAGATACGCGCCTGAATATCTCCACACAATACTTACGACCAGGATTTGCCTTTGGCGGTTCTTGTCTACCCAAAGATGTACGCGCCATTGTTCATCAGGCCAAAACGCTGGGCATTCAAGCGCCCATTCTCGAAGCTATCTTGCCGAGCAATGAAACCCACATCGAGCGCGCCTTTAACATGGTGCGGCGCACAGGCAGCAAAAAAGTGGGCATCTTAGGACTCAGCTTTAAGGGAGGTACGGATGATCTGCGCGAAAGCCCGATGGTTCACCTGGCAGAGAAACTGCTGGGCAAGGGCTACAAGCTCTCCATCTATGACCCTAATGTCTCGCTATCCCGAATCATTGGGGCCAACAAGCAATACATTGACCAAGTGCTCCCCCACCTTGCCGAGCTATTCGTGACCGATCTGGACGAGGTACTTGATGGCACAGAGGTGTTGCTGGTTGGCAATCGTTCGGCAGAATTCAAGGATGTGCTAACGCAACTTCGAGACGGACAACAGGTCATTGACCTGGTGCGCTTGGAGAAGGAGTCTGCGCGGCCAACAGAGAATTATCAGGGGATTTGCTGGTAAGCATCTGGCAATGTGCCAGTGCGAAGCAGCGGATAGCAGGGACAGACGCAGGAGAATTAAAGGGCAACAAAAGGAAAGATGAAGGGGTTGAGTTTGATGCATGTGGTCTTAGTTGGAGACTATCCAAAAGAACCAGAACAGATAGGGGGAGGGGTGGAAGCCGTTGTCCTCTACCTATCTCAAGCCCTGCAAAGTTATTCTGACATGAAGATCAGTGTGGTCACGCTCGACAGATCCGCAAAGGAGGGGCGTGCAGCAACGCATGGCAACATTGAAGTTCATTATGTGCCGGGAAGCCAGTTGCCAAGTCGTCTCTCAATCCTAGAGAACACCCGCCAGATGCAAGAGCAAATTGTTCGGCTAAGACCCGATCTAGTTCATGCACACGGCACGGGTGAATATGCGTTTGCCGCCTCCCAAAGTGGGAAGCCATGGGTACTGACGCTTCATGGGATGCGTCATCAAGAAATGTCGTTGCGAAAAGGGTTGATCAACCGCTATCGCGCCTGGATTGTTGAGAAAGATGAGAGTGCCATTGTGGGCAAGGCAAAATATGTAATCTCGATCAGCCCACATGTGCAAGCTGTCTTTGGTGACCGGCTCTCAAGAAAAGTCTACACGATTGAAAATCCGATCGCAGAAGCGTTTTTTCAAGTACCAGACAAACGAGAAAGTGGTCGCATTCTTTATGTAGGGCGTCTCAATGCGCGCAAAGACATCATGACCTTGCTGCAAGCCTTTGTCCATGTCAAAGAGAAGATGCCTCGCGCCATACTTCGGCTGGCAGGAGAGGGAAACATTGCGGGTGTGCCTAGCCCCTACTATCTTGAGCTAAAAGAATTTGTCGCCAAAACCGGATTAAAAAGTTCGGTTCACTTCCTCGGCAATCTAAATGATGCAGCATTGCTGGAAGAGTATGCAACCTGTGCGGTGCTGGCACTCTCTTCCAAGGTAGAGACCGCGCCAATGGCGATTATGCAGGCAATGGCTGCCGGGAAACCCGTGGTCAGCACCAACGCAGGCGGAGCGCGCCATCTGGTGAAGGAGGGCGAAACAGGATTTATTGTACCTGTCCAAGACAGCAAAGCCTTGGGATGTGCGCTGGTACAGATTCTCGAAGATAAAACACGGGCAGAAGCAATGGGGCATTCTGCCAAGGAACAGGCGCAACAACGATTTCGTGCAACTGTAGTGGCGGAACAGACAAGGGCAGTCTATGAGATCGCAAGATCTAACTGACAACAGAATGCACGCAGGCGCAAACGCATTGCCAAAAATCCAGGGCACGCGCGCGACCAAAGATCGGATGCAGCCGGTGGTTCGCTTCATGCAAAAAGCAGAACTCTTTGCAGCCAAGGGACTCAGCTATCACCGCATCTATGCGCGCTGGCGCATCCGCCGCTTGGCAAGTCGCTTGGGATCCAACGCGGTACTCTCAACCGGCCTTGAACTGGCGACAAAGCTGCGGCTGGAAATGCCAGAACTGGCACAGGTGCGCGCCGCCTATGCAGAAGAGAATGAGCAAGCCGTGAAGATGGCAATCCAGACCCATTTTCGGACGCGCCGCACACCCCACTTTGCCTTTGCGCTTGCGGAGATAGAGCAGATTGTTGCACTGGTTGACCAGGTTGATGGGGTGAACAGAGACGAGACGATTCGTAAGGCGAATGAGATTTGCCAGAATACCTTTACCTTTCGCAAAGCGCCCCCTGTGCATTTTGAGGGGCTTGTGAATTGGCAGCACTGCCCAGATGGAAATACTGACTGGACATGGGATCTAAATCGCCATGCCTATTTTGAAAGCTTGGGACGCGCCTATTGGTACACAGGTGACGAGAAATATGCGCTGAAGTTCAGCACGCTCCTGAAAGAGTGGCTGGCAAGCAATCCCGTGAGCGTCGTGCAACCAAGTTGGTCGAGTGTCTTTGAAGTCGCCTTCCGCATCAACACCTGGATCTGGGCGTTGCATTTCTTTCAACACTCGCCATCGCTGGATGCGGACACTCATGCCGCTTTATTAGCAGGATTGTGGATGCATGGTCACTTTCTCGACACACATCTAGAATTGCACGCGCAAAACAACCACCTACTTCTAGAAGCCAAGGCGCTAGCGATGGTGGGGTTGCTCTTTCCAGAATTTGAATCCGCTGCCCAATGGCGCGAGCGAGGGCTTGCGCTCTTCTGCCAAGAACTGCGCGATCAAGTCTGTGAAGATGGTGTTCATGGCGAACGTGCCGCGCTCTACCATCGCATCATCACCAGTGAATTGCTGGAGCTTTTGGTAATCGCCGATAACAATGACATTGCTCTACCGCCAGAAACTTACCAAACCCTCCGCAAGATGGTGCAGTTTGAGTTATGGATCACCAAACCCGATGGTCAAGTGTCGCTCGTCGGTGATTCTGCTCTGGAAGATGTACATTTGCGTTTTTCTGGCGTAAGTGGCGGCACAGCCTTTACAAAAGCCCATCATCTTAAAGCAATGGTGCCTGACCTGAGCGAAAAAGAACTTTGGTTGTTGGGGGCACAACGGGTCAATCACTATCTAGACGCCGCCTCTAAACTTGTTGGCAAACCTGTTGAGCTTGGCTCACGTGCGTTTCCAGAAGGTGGCTATTTCGCCATGCGTAGTGGAAATGGGCAGGAGAGTAGCTATGCCCTCTTTGACTGTGGGCCTTTTGGCTACAAGCTCGATTCCACCCACGGACACGCCGATGCACTCAACCTTGAACTCTATGCCCACGGTCAAACCTGGTTGGTGGATCCTGGGGTCTACAGCACGCATTTGGGCTGGGATTGGCGACGCTTCTTTCGCGGCACACGGTCACACAATACCGTGGTCGTGGATGAGCAAGACCAGTCACTTTTGCTCGATGGACGTCGGGTCTATCGTCCTGCCGAAACATCGTTACAGCAGTGGGTTTCAAATGATCTCTTCGATTTTGTGGCGGGTTCACACAACGGCTATGAGCGACTTTCGGCTCCGATCACACACCAGCGACAAATCTTCTTTGTCAAGTCAGAGTACTGGGTTGTGATTGATCAGCTTACGGGCGTGGGTGAGCATTGCTTTGACTTGTACTTTCACTTGATGCCCGGTCTAAAGGTACAGTGCGACGCACAGTCGCGCGCACTGCACGTTGAGAACGACCAGGGTGCCAGCCTAGAGATTATCGCCGTAAACGATACAGAGTCGAGCATAGAGGTGATTGAAGGCGCACTCGATCCCGTGCAAGGCTGGGTGAGCTTATATTCTGGTGAAAAGCGTCCTGCGCCTGCGCTGCGCTATCGCCGCACAGGCGCAGCTCCTACCTACTTTTGCACAGTGCTCTACCCCCACGCCGCCCCATCAAAGCCAGGGGCAAGAGCAACTATTAAGGCAACTCAAGTGGTTCTTACTACCAAGCCGTCTATCTCTGAGCAGCCAGGAGGGTTGGCATTGACCATTGAATTGGATGAAACCTTGGATCACCTGGTCATTGCGCCTGGAACAGCGGGCATCGACAAACTCTTTGCCGACTTTGAAACAGACGCTGAACTCCTTTACATGCGCCAGCAGAAAGAGACCCACCGTCTGCTTGCGTTGGAGATGCACAACGGAACCAAGCTCTGTTATCAGTTTCAACCGTTATCGATTGGTGCAAACAGATTATGAAAATCGGATATCTTGCCCAGGTCTTTCCTCATTTGACCATGACCTTTGTCTATCGAGAAGTCATGACCTTGCGCGCCTATGGTCTTGACGTGGATACCTTTGCCACATGGCGACCCAAAGAAGCAGAGTTATCAGAAGAAGCGAAAGCGCTTGTTGGAGACACGACATACATCTTTCCCACAACGTGGTTGCGCCTCTTACGCAGCCACTTGCGCTGGCTCTGGAAGCGCCCCCTGCGCTATACCGAAACTCTGATTTTTTGTCTCGTCCACAGTGCTAGCTCTTGGCGAAATTGTCTGCGCACGTTCTTTCATTTTGTGGAAGCCATCCGTCTGGCTGACGATGTTTCACGCAAGGGGATTGACCATCTGCATGTGCATTTTGCACTCAACGCCACAACGCTTGCCATGATTGTGGCAAGGCTCACGGGCATCACCTTCAGCTTTACAGCCCACGCTAATGACATCTTTGCCAATCCCATTCTGTTACCCGAAAAGATTGCCGCGGCACGGTTCATTGTGGCAATTTCAAAATACAATGCTGACTTTCTACAAGAGATTGTTGCAAACGACAAGCGCTTGAGCAGCAAGCTCTCAAAAGAAGAACTGCGAGCCAAAATAGAAGTTGTTCGCTGTGGGATTGATGTGGAGCACTTTTCGCCGTTGGCACAACGTCCCCAGACGGATAAATGCACGATTCTAGCGGTGGGGCGTTTGGTCGAGAAAAAAGGCTATCCCTATCTAATTGAAGCCTGCAAACGTTTGGTTGACAAGGGCTATGAGTTTGACTGCTTCATTATTGGAGATGGACCACAGTCCACCCTGCTCACGCAGATGATCGAGGAGAATGAGCTAGGTCACTGCGTGCATCTGGAAGGGGTTGTCTTTCAAGAAGGGCTAATGGATTACCTCATTCGCGCCGACATCATCACATTGCCCTGTGTTGTTGCCCAAAACAATGATATGGATGGCATACCCAACT
>JBBQIG010000256.1:0-7180 GCA_038324715.1 Anaerolineae bacterium
GAAATTGTAAGTTCCAGGTTTGATGAAGGTGGTCTTCAACGTGGATACTTGCCCAGGCAAGATCATCATGTTGATATTGGTCTCAGCAAGTTTGATGCCATGTTGGACGTCTTGGCTGGTGACATAGAAGGTGACTGTGGAGCCAACGGGCAGACGAATTTCACTCGGGGTAAAGCTCCAAATCTGGGCGCGTATGTAGACTTCATATTTGCCCGGCGCTAATTCGCGCAGGCTTGGATTGGCAAAGGGGCTATCGGGATTCTGTAGTGTTGCAGGATCGATCCGTTGATAGACACCTGGTACTTGAAAGCCAACAGAAAAGCCGGAGACTACAATGGCAACAAAGAAGACAACAAGGACTGCGAACGACAAACGCATCCATGCGCCTTCATACCGGTCTACGTGAAGCATGCCGCTTACAGCAGTCGCCTCAGCATGTTCACCGCCACTGTGAATAGTTTCTGGAGAGGGCAAGTTATGTTGTTCACTCATTGAGTGACTCCTCTAGAGATCATGGTCATGTAGACATTTGTCCAAAGGGCAACAATAATGACAACGTAAACTAACATGAGCGCTATCGTGCCTTGTGGTGTCACAGGCTCTTTCATATTTGGAAGCTCCTTCGCTGATACGTGTTGTGATTGCACATTGATGAATTGAACGTCCTTCCTGGAAGGCTATGTTCAGATCAAATATGGTTTTGGTAAGCAAATCTATTTCACCAAAGATCAGAGTTGTCGTGTCGTGATTTAGACCAACGGAGTTATTGGGGATAGAAAAGAATTTAGTGCAGAGGTGGTGAGTTCACAGGAGATGTCCATTTCAATGAAGTCAAAAGCTATCAGAATTTAGAGTCAGCTTTTTGGATAGCACAAAAAAAGATGAGCCGCCTCATAGGCATAGCGGTTGACGCCAGTGCTATTGCGGATCTCTTGTACAACAAGCCCCAGATCGCGCTGGATGATCGCGCTATCGGGTGATGGGGTACGGTAGACGGCGCGGATGATGCCCCAACCATCGACCAGGACAAAGACTGGATCGACGGTGAAAGACGCACTGCTATCATGGGTGTTGGCATTGATATCGGCATTGATATCGGCATTAGCATCGTCATGTGTATCGGTGGGAGCATAATAGGTGCTAAAGCCTGAGCCAATCACTTGCTTGAGCTGGGTTGCGTCCCCTGTGACAAAATGCCAGCGTTCTGGATCTATCCCAAGCATCTCTGCTTGAGTCCCCAAGACTTCGGGTGTCGCGTGTTCGGGATCCACAAAGATTGTGACGAATTGCAGTGGAATGTCACCCAACTGCACTTCGCTCAATTCTGGTTGTAGAGCAGCCAACGTTGCGCTAGTCGGAACGCAAGGGGAACTGCATTGGCTGTGACTGAAGGTATAGAGCACCAGACTTCCACGCATGGATTCGCTGGTGAATTGCTTGCCATCCTGATCGATCAGCGAATAACCAGGGGCGAGGCTCATGCGCGGCAACACTCTGATCGGTTGGAAAATGGCAAACGCCATGACCGAAATTATGAGTATAACAAACGGTAGAAGCCAAAGATACCGTGACAGGCGTATAGTGCCTGGGTAGGGTGGTTGTTGAATCTCGGTAGTCATGAAGAAAAGAGTTCGCCGTTGAAATGCGCCAACATTCGGTGCTTGGGTTTGTTGAAAAGTGCCATCATTAGTGTTGCTTCTGTATCTTTCTGTATCCTTTTGTATCGCTACTATAACTTAATGTTCGCCATGTGAAGCTAGCCTATGGTATAGGGTTTTTCTTAGTATCGAATTTTCTTTGTCTCCGCGCATGTGCTTGACGATTAGCAAATTCTTGGTAACTGTTCACCTACTTGCATATCTACGATTCGTTTGCCGCCAATGCCGGTGCGCGCGATGACCCTACCTGGATGATCGTCAACCACTTGGCCGATGATGGTGGCGTTCCGGCCTAATGGATGCAGCATCATTGCGGCTAAAATGCTACTGGCTGCCTCTACCGGTACAATCGCAATCAACTTGCCCTCGTTTGCTACATAGAGTGGATCAAGGCCAAGTAATTCACACGCAGCGCGTACTGCCTCGGGTACTGGAAGCGCGCGCTCGTCGAGTTGAATGCCCACTTGCGAAGCCTTAGCAATTTCGTTGAGGGTGGATGCCACGCCGCCGCGCGTGGGGTCGCGCAGCACATGGATATCGCTTGTTTCAGCCAACATTGATGCCACGAGACTGTTCAACGGCGCGCAGTCACTTGCCACCGTGATTTCAAAGGTGAGTCCTGCGCGCACGCTCATTACGGCAATGCCATGTAGCCCAATCTCGCCGCTGACAATGACAAGATCACCAGGGCGCGCAAGGTGTGGTCCCAGGTTAACCTCGGCGGAGACAAGCCCAATGCCACTGGTGTTGATGTAGACACCGTCGCCATGCCCATTGTCCACCACTTTGGTGTCTCCAGCTACCAGTGTCACCCCAGCCGTGCGTGCTGATTCAGCCATGGTCTGCACAATAACGCTTAACTGATCGAGCGGCATACCTTCTTCGAGAATAAAGCCGCAACTGAGAAATAGGGGGTGGGCACCACTCATGGCAAGGTCATTGACTGTGCCATTGACGGCTAGGCTGCCGATATTGCCACCGGGGAAGAAAAGGGGCTGGACAACAAAAGAGTCGGTTGAAAAAGCAAGCCGCGCCCCGGCGATGTTTAATACGGCTGAATCAGCAAGCGTGGCAAGCGCTTGATTCTGAAAGGCGGGCAGGAAGAGATGCTCAACTAACTCTGCCGAAAGCTTGCCGCCGCCGCCATGCCCCATGATGATGTTGGGATGATCGCGCAAGGGGAGTGGGCAACTCCAGTTGTTGATGGTCGTGGTGGTCGGTAGTGCAGACATGTGTTATACCTCTTCCAGTTCTATTTCCAGGTCTATAAAGCGGCCATATTGGTAATAGGCCGCGCAGGCTCCTTCGCTAGAAACCATGGTGGCACCCAAAGGTGTGCGTGGTGTGCATTGCTTTCCAAAGGCCGGACAGGCATTTGGTTTGATGCGCCCGCGCAGCACATCGCCGCTATGACAGAGGGGGGACTCTTGCGTATGGATGTCGGCAACGGAAAATCTCGTTTCAGCATCATACTCACGATATGCTTCGCGGAGTTGCCAGCCGCTTTGGGGAATGCAACCGATTCCGCGCCAGGTGCGGTCGGTGACCTCGAAGATATCGTTCAGCATCTGTTGGGCTGGATGATTGCCTTCAAAGGTAACTGCCCGCGCATAAGCATTTGCCAACTCGGCGCGCCCTCCTTCCAACTGCTCCACTGCCAGCTTGATCCCCAGCAACACATCGAACGGCTCGAAGCCTGTCACAACAATGGGTACGTGATAGCGGTCGATTAGGGATTGATATTGCCAGTAGCCCATGACGCTGCAAACGTGTCCCGCCGCCAGAAAAGCCTGCACACGGTTATCTGCGGACTCCATAATTGCTGACATGGCAGGGGGAACCAGTACATGAGAGATGAGCATGGAAAAATTGGTCAGCCCTAGTTGTTTGGCCTGATAGATTGTCATAGCGTTAGCAGGCGCGGTGGTCTCAAAGCCAATGCCCAGGAAGACGACCTCGCGGCTGGGATTGGCTTGCGCCAACTTGAGCGCATCTAGCGGCGAGTAGACAATGCGTACATCTCCGCCCTGGCTCTTGACTTGGAAGAGATCGCTCTTGCTCCCTGGCACGCGCAACATGTCGCCAAACGAGCAAAAGATTACGCCAGGGTGTGCCGCAATTGCCAGAGCTTTGTCGATGATTTCCAGTGGCGTCACACAGACTGGGCAACCGGGGCCATGAATCAACTCAATCTTGCTGGGAAGCAGTTGATCCATGCCATTGCGGATGATGGAATGGGTTTGGCCGCCACAGACTTCCATGATTGCCCAATGCTGTGTGGTGAGGTTGTGGATTTCATTGAGCAATCTTTGGGCAAGCTCTGGGTCACGAAATTCATCAAGATAGCGCATGGTCGGGTTGTCCTTCTTCTACCATTCCAAGTTCTTCATCCAATGCACGTATTTCGTTTAAGAGTGCCAACGATTCCTGTGCCGACTGCTCGTCAAGCTGGGTGATGGCAAAGCCTACATGCACGATGGTATAGTCGCCCACGACAACTTCAGGCACATAGGCCAGGCAGATCTCTTTAACCAATCCGCCAAAATCAACTTTTCCCATGCGTACACCCTCTGCGTCATAGATTTCAATTACTTTGCCTGGAATTCCGAGACACATGCGTTGTTCTCCTTGTTACTCTACTTTATTACTTTACTGGGTGACTTTACCGTGTTCTTGTTAGCTGGTTTTCAAGAGTCACCCATACGGCTTGTCTTGCACTTGTGCTGCTGCAATCACTGCCTGACCCAAGGCCAACCCGCCATCGTTGGGGGGAACGGTACGGTGTAAAAGTACCTCAAAGCCAGCGGCTTGCAGTTGCTGCACCGTTGGGCGCAGCAGCGCAAGATTTTGGAAGACGCCGCCACTGAGTGCGACCTGCTTGATGCCAGTACGCAGGCGCAACGTCAAACTCAACTCTAGAATTAAATTCGTAACGGCGTTGTGAAAGCGCGTGGCAATGACGCTGGGTGAAAGATGATTCAGCGCATCGGCAACTGCTGCTTGCAACAGGGGAGTGGCGTCGAACCAAGGGTGTGCTGGCGTTGGCAGTGTAAAGTGATAGCTGTCACGCACAGCAGGGTCTACCAGAGCTTCCATCTCGATCGCGGCTTGGGCTTCGTAGGTGACGGTTTGGCGAAGGCCCGCTAGGGTGGCGATTACATCAAAGAGGCGGCCCATGCTGCTGGTGGGTACGCAATTCAAATTCACTGTGAGCTGGCGTTGGATCACAGCGCGCTCTACATCTGGGGTTGCCGCAACGGGGGGTAACTGTTCATCCCATTCAATTCCCGCTGCCCAGAGTGCCGCGAGTGCTGTGCGGTAGGGCCGGCGGATTGCAATATCACCACCCGGTAAAGGGAAGTAGTTGAGATGCGCCACGCGGTCAAAGCGATGATAGTCCGCGATCAGCACTTCGCCTCCCCAAATTGCGCCATCGGTTCCATAGCCCGTGCCATCAAAGCTGAAGCCAATCACAGGGTTGTCACCCTGCAACCCATGCTCTGCCATCAGTGCCGCAATGTGGGCGTGATGGTGCTGAACCTTTATCAGACGATGTTTGCCTGCGTGTTTACCTGTCTCTTTCTCCATGTACTCATGCGCCCAGTAGGTTGAGAAGTATCCTGGATGGAGATCACAAGCAATAATTTCTGGTTCAATACGAAAGAGCGTTTGCATGTTGGCAAGGATGTGGTCGAAGCTCTTAAGTGTATCGGCGTTCTGCATGTCCCCGATGTGCTGGCTCAAAAAAGCCTGTCGATCTTGGGCTAGACAAAAAGTGTTTTTAATCTCGCCTCCCACTGCCAACAGCGGGGGGACGGGGAATGGCAATTTGAGGGGCAGCGGTGCATAGCCGCGTGACCGGCGAATCGGCAGCGAGAGGCCCGCATGGACACGTAATACCGAATCATCGCAAGGCACATGAATGGCCCGATCATTCATCAGTAGACAGTCGGCAAGCCCAGCCAATTGCTTCATTGCAATTTGGTTGTCTGTAATAATTGGCTCATCAGCCAAATTGCCAGAGGTCATGACAAGCCAGGAAGGCATTTGCAAGCCTTCACTTTTAACTGGCGGTACAAATACTGGCGGTGCAAATACTGGTGGTGCAAAGAGAAGATGGTGTAGGGGTGAATAGGGCAACATCACGCCCAAATCACGATTGCCTGGAGCGACTTGCGCGGCTAATGGGCTGAATAATGAGTCATCCACGCACTTTTGGAGCAGCACAATCGGTCGTGCGCGGCTTGTGAGCAGCGCAATTTCGGTGGCATCGGCGTGCGCAATTTGCAGAACAGTTGCGAGGTCACGAGCCATGATGGCAAAAGGTTTATCGCCACGCCCTTTGCGTTGGCGCAGCCGCGCAACGGCCTGGCTGTTTGTGGCGTCACATGCCAAATGGAATCCGCCAATGCCCTTGACTGCAACAATGCCGCCATGAATCAAGACTTTCTGCGCTTGCTGCAGGGCTGCTTCGCCTTGGAGAGGGGAGACCTTTGGACTGAAATATTTCGCCAACGAATCAGGAACTCGATCATTTGACCAGCAAAATTCCAGTTGCGGGCCACAAGTGGGACACGCAGTGGGTTGCGCGTGAAAGCGCCGGTTGTCCGCTGCTCCATACTCGCGTTGGCAATCTGGGCAGAGCACAAACGACGCCATTGTGGTCAGGGGCCGGTCATAGGGGAGATCCTGAATGATGGTGAAGCGCGGGCCACAGTTTGTGCAGTTGATGAATGGATAGCGATAGCGGGAGTCATTTGGGTCAAACAACTCCCGCAGGCAATCCTCACAAATGGTTAAATCGGGCGAGACCAGTGTATTTGCAGCGTTACTCACCTGGCTATCGAGAATGGCAAAGCCTTCTGTCCCGGTGACAGGCAGGGGGGTCACTGTGACCAGTTCAATTTGGGAAAGTGGTGGTGGGCTTTTTGTCAGCGTCTGATGAAAATCTGATAAGGCATTCGGTGTGCCTTCAACCTCAATTGAGACCCCTGAACTGTCGTTGTAGACAAAGCCGCTTAACCCCAAGCGGGTGGCGAGGGCATAGACAAAGGGCCGGAAACCGACACCTTGCACGACGCCCTGCACCTGGATATGCAGCCGAGTCATAGAGCTATCAACGCTATTTAAGGGTAACACTGAGGTGAGTTCAGGCATGAACCGCCTCATCCCGAATTTCAATGGAACTGATAATCAATTCTTTGCCTTGAATCACCAGCACAGAAGGTGTGCCACAAGTTGGGCAAAGGAGATCATCGGCGTCAGCCACGGCAAAGTTAACGCCACATTGCGGGCAATGAACAACCGCAGGTACCTCCTCGATCTCTAAATACGCGCCTTCACAGGGCGTCTGCGGTGCCGTTACTTCAAAGCCAAAGAGCAATTCATCTTTTGAAACCCCTGCCAGCGCGCCAAGTTGAACATGGAGCCGCGTCACCTGGGAAGTCTCTTCAGGCAGCAGGGCGACGGCGGTATCAATCAAAGTTTGGGCAATTGCAAATTCGTGCATGATATGGATTCCT
>JBBQIG010000257.1:0-7148 GCA_038324715.1 Anaerolineae bacterium
TTTTGCCGAAATATGGAATAAAGGTGGATGAAGGTAGAGAGCAATGAGACTAAGTCAATTGATGATGTTGAGTATACCAGAGGGACAGGAACAGACACAACGTCTGTGATTCATATGCTAGTCATACACCAGTTCATAAAATTGCGCAGCAAGCGCTATTGGCAAGTTGGCTACAGCAAATGACTGTTGCTGGCCTCGCCTCCTCCCTTCATACTGCAATCAGACAAGAAGTTTGTGGAGAAAACTGTATGCTGCACTATCACAATAACCACAATGACGCATAGCAGCGGTGATGGATATGCACCACTTTGGGAAAGGAACGTTGCAAATGTCACGTCGTTTACCCGGCACGCTTGTGTTGGTCTTGCTACTGCTGGGGCTACTTCATACACGATTTCATACACAATTGGCTTGGGCGGAAGCGAGTGCGCCGCAAACGGGAAGGGTCACGGTCAGCGTATCGCCGCTACAATTGCTTTTTGATGACGCGGTTACGGTGAAGGTGGGCGAATATACCTGTGAAATTGTGAATGGCCTGGATGTAGCCAGCATCTGTTCCAACTTGCCCGCAGGCACCTATGAAGTCACGGCACAGGCAAAAAATTTCATTGTTGAACCCGCTAACTATACAATCAACGTGCCACCCAATAATCTGCTCGCGTTTAAGTTATACCATTACAATCACCAGATTTTTCTGCCTATGGTCGAGCCAGATTAGGCAACCAGTTGCTCAATTGAAGATTTATTCGTGCTAGGCGCTATAAAATCTCGTGTTGAGGTTTGTATAGCGCCTAATTGATCATTCACCTTCTCTCTCCGCCTTTTCCAGCCTTGCTTTCATGCACAAACAAACCCATCAAGGCTCATGCGCACCTTGCCGCGACTTTTGTCACTGGGTACAATGCAGTCTGTTGTTACCTAGCAGCACCTTTCTCTCCTACACGTACTTCTGTACTGCATCTTGAGGGCACCCTTATGTCTGATATGAGTCCGCAAGTTTCTTCCACGAATGCAACAGGTGCGCGAGTTGCCATCATTACGGGCGCAGCCGGTGGCATTGGTCGTGCCATCGCCACTGCCTTGCACCGCGGCGGGCATCGCGTGGTGGTGGCAGATCGCCATGCAGAGGCTGCCCAGGCGCTTGCCATTGAGCTAGACCCTACCCAACTAAATGTCTTGGCGGTGACAGTCGAGCTTGCCAGTTCCGACGCCTGTCGTGCGCTTGTGGAGCAGACACTGACGCACTTTGGGCGCGTGGATATTTTGGTCAACAATGCTGGCTTTCAGCATATTGCGCCCATTGAAGATTTTCCCGAAGATGTTTGGAACACGATGCTGGCGGTTATGCTCACTGCCCCCTTTGTGCTGACCAAAGCTGTTTGGCCCCACATGAAAGCGCAAGGATGGGGACGCATTGTCAACCTCGGCTCCATCCACAGCGTGCGCGCCTCACCCTTTAAGGTGGGCTATATTGCCGCCAAGCATGGACTGTTGGGGCTGACGCGCACTGCTGCGCGTGAAGGGGGCGAATTTGGCATTACGGTCAATGCGCTGCTGCCTGCCTATGTACGTACACCGCTGGTAGAAGGACAGGTTGCCGACCAAGCGCGCACACGCAATCTGCCGCCTGAAGAGGTGTTGGACAAGGTGATGTTGGCTCAAGCCGCCATCAAGCGGCTGATTGAGCCGGATGAAATTGGCAGTTTAGCGGCTTATCTCTGTTCCGATGCTGCCGCAGCCATTACGGGGGCAGATTGGACAATTGATTTAGGATGGACTGCCTGATGAGTCAAAAATGTTTAGTTTTGCCTATCGTTTGGAACTGTTAAATACCCTATGCTGATTCTCTCACGCGCCAATATTAAACATTTGTTAACCATGCCCGCTGCCATCACCGCGGTCGAGGAAGCCTTTCGGCGTTTGGCTGCGGGGCAGGTGGTCATGCCCCAACGTGCCGCCACTGCGATTGCTCCCCACAATGGACTGCACCTTTCCATGCCTGCGTTCGTGGCGGGAGTGGAGGGGGTTGCGCCCGAAAGTGCAGCAGATGATGGGGTGCTGACCATTAAAGTGGTAACAGTTTATGGGGATAACCCGACGCGTTATGGAATGCCCACCATCCAGGGGCTACTCCTGCTCCACGATGCGCGCACAGGTGCGGCGCTGGCTTTAATGGATGCCGAGCATTTGACGGCGGTGCGTACCGGGGCGGCGGCGGGTGTTGCCACGCGCTTGTTGGCGCGTGCTGATGCTGCCACGGTGACGATCTTTGGTGCAGGGGCGCAAGCCGCGCCGCAGTTGGCTGCGGTCTGTGCTGTGCGGCCCATTCGTCAAGCCTATGTGGTGACGCGCACAGGAAACCGTGATGCTGATTTTTGCGCGGCTATGCGTGCGGAATTGGGCATTGAGGTCACGCCCATGCGTGATGTACGTGCCGCGGTGGAAGCAGCGGACGTTATTTGCACCGCCACCAACAGTAGCACGCCTCTCTTTCATGGTGAGTGGTTGCGCCCTGGCACGCATATCAATGCAATTGGTGCGTATACGCGTAACTTGCGGGAATTGGATGGCGTTGCTGTGAAGCGTGCCTATGTGGTGGTGGATCACCTCCCTGCGGCACAAGCCGAGGCAGGCGACATTCTGATTGCCGAGGCGGAAGGAGCGATCGGCCCTGATCACGTCGCGGGTACTTTGGGGCAACTTCTTGTTGGGGCGATTACAGGACGCACGTCGCTGGAGCAGATCACGCTATTTAAGTCGGTGGGGCTGGCGATGCAGGATGCCGTGACTGCGGCGTGGGTCTATAGGGCCGCGCTGGAGCAGGGGGTGGGGCAGGAGATTATGCTGTAGCGCTCACTCGCTTCGCCAGCAACCCCTGCGCTTGAATTCTTCGGTATAGGAAATTTTATGCAAAATGTGGTAGAAAGAAGTAGAAAGTAAATATTGTAGAAGTTTTTGGTTCGTCCTGATCTTTTTGCTCCCGTTCCTGTGTGATAAAAACTATGGGCACGACGACAAACGATTCACCTCCCACTTATAAGATTGCTGCCACACCGAGTGCGCCTTTCAGTGTGCCAGCAACGCCATTGGTGCGGCGCATCGACCATATCATCATTCGTATTGATGAAAATCATTATGATGATCTTTATTCACTCCTAGCCGATACGCTGCGGCTACCCACGCCGTGGGCACCCAGCGAGCACCCCTATTTACGCAGTGGGGGAATCTTCGCGGGCAATGTAGATTTTGAAATTCTCTATATGCCTTCTGGGCATATTGTCGAGCAAGCGGAGTTATATGGCATTGTTTTTGAGGCATGGGAGGGGGGCATTGAGGAGTTGGCACAGCGGGGATTGGCCTATTTGCCTTCCCCCTATGTCCATAGTGCACGTGCTCAAAGTGCCCCTATTCATAGTACCCATGTTCATCATGAGCGGGGGAGTGAACGCAGTAATCCGCCTTCGCTGCTGTGGACAAACTATTTCTTGGAAGGGTTCTTGGGTGGCAACAGTTGGCAGAAGCTAACTTTTTGGTTGAAGAAATTTGTACCCGACGAACTCTGGGTGCGTGTGGCGACGCAATCGAGTGGCAACGCCAAGGTAGTCCAGTGGATTTACAACCATCTCTATCGTCGCGGCGCTGTCTTTATGATGAAATATAATCCCCAATGGCGCGATATTGACGCCGAGCGGCGCATTAGTACAGCCCAACTAGAGATGCGTGCAGGGGGAATCTTGGGGCTGATCCGCGTCAAAGAGGTGGTCGTGGGGACGACGCAACTGACGCAGAGCAGTGGGTTGTGGCGTACCTTGTTGCGCCCTGCCATTGAGGAGACGGGGCTTTGTTGGCAAGCGGGTGACGGCCCTGCATTACGCGTGATTACTGCCGAACAGGATGGTATTCATCACATGGTCTGGGAGGTGGTTTCGCTGGCGGATGCACAAGAGGCTCTTGCTGCGCTAGATCTGTTGGGGCTGGTGATGACTGACGAGATTACGCTCGACCCCCTCAAGTGCTTCGGGCTGGATATTCGATTGGTGGAAGCACCGGGTGGCTTTAGTAGCTAGATTGGGTTTTGATTGCTTGAAAACAGTGCCGCGCAAATGAGTGGGAAAGGCGAGAAGGGTTAATCTCTGCTGCCAAATGAGCCATTTAATTGCAAAAGCCACTCGCTGCTGATGTAGCGTTAAGGTGATCTGTGTTACTTCCTGATCCCTCTCACAACGCTTATTCTGTGGTAACGTTTATACAACATTTACCCTGTGATAATGTTTGTAACGTATACTCAAGCATAAATGCCCCCTGTTCTATCGACACAGATAAGCCCTTGCCCCTATCTGACTAGATCTATCTGAATACAAAGACAATAAAGGAGAAACTATGTTTTGTATCGCAACCCGTAGCCGACACGCTGCGCGACTTAGCCTGATGCTACTCGTCCTGCTTTTGGCTGCATGTGCTCCGGCGGCTCCATCCGCGGCCCCATCTGCCACTGGGGCTGCTGCGCAAGAGAGTGCTCCCGCAACAAGCAGTGGCGAAAAGGTGCTGACTGTTGCGCTGACGACCATTCCCAACTCATTGGATATGCCCAAAGCCGCCGAGCGTAACGCTTCGAATGCAGCATGGCAGCTTTATGATTCGCTACTTTTTATCAACGACGAAGGTGAATTGGAACCCGCGTTAGCGACAGATTGGACAGTCTCAGAGGATGGCACTACCTACACATTTACACTACGTGAAGGCGTCACCTTCCACAATGGCGAACCCTTTAATGCAGATGCCGTCGTCTTTTCCTGGGAACGAGGTCAGAACCCAGAAAATCAATATGCTGGCGATTGGTCAGAGGCAACCTCTGTGGTAGCCGTGGATGAGATGACTGTGGAAGTTACGACCGCAGGGCCGCAGCCTCTCTTTTTACGCCGCATGGCCCAAAGTTGGGCGATGGTTCCTCCTGGGTATGTGGGCGAGGTGGGCGAAGAAGGATTTTTGGCTGCACCTGTGGGGACTGGCCCTTTCGAGTTGGTGGAATTGATCGAGGGTGACCGCATTGTCATGGAGAAGTTTGATGAGTATTGGCGCGAGGGCTATCCGCTCATCGACCGGCTTATCTTCCGACCCATCCCTGAATCTTCCACGCGTGTTGCTGCCATCCAGACAGGCGAGGTAGATTTGGTCACGCGCTTGAGTGCCGAGGAGGCCGACAGCCTGCGGGATGTTGAAAACATTGAAATCATCTCCTATCCAGTTGACCGGGTCTATTACATCGCCTTCAATAATATGACCACTGGATTGGGCGAGCCGACAATTGATCCCAATGTGCGCCTTGCGATGAACTATGCCGTGGACGTAGAAGCGATTATTGATGCCATCTTTAATGGCAATGGGCGACCTGCGGTGGGGTTGTTGACCCCTGACAATCTGGGCTATGATGAGTCGCTTGAGCCTTATGGCTATGACCCCGAGATGGCACGCAGCCTCTTGGCTGAAGCAGGGTATGCGGATGGCTTTGAGATGGACATGGCCTGTCCTGCTGGTGCCTATACTAACTTTGAGCAGGTATGTGAAGCAGTTCAAGGCTATCTGAGCGAAGTAGGTATCCAGGTTAACCTGGAGATCATGGAATCTGGTGCATTCTGGGATTTGGAAGCGCAGAAGCAACTACCTCCCCTCTTTGGCGATAGCTGGTCTGCCACGATTGGCGAAGCTCTCCCGCGCTTAATTGGTGCGCTCACGGGTGAAGAGGCTAGCTTCTCGTCCTGGTCAGATCCCGTAATCATTGACCTGATTAACGAGATTTCTGTAACCGTGGATGAGACGGAGCGAGCCGAACTCTATGGCGAGCTTCAGAGCTATATGCGCGAGAACCCGCCCTTTATCTATCTCTATGAGCCGGTGACGTTCGAGGCCGTTCGTAGCCGTGTGGAAAATTACAAGCCACGCGCAGCCGAACAATACTACCTCTATGATGTTGATGTTGAGTAGGGGTAATTCGTAAAACCTTGCCGTGCGAGTGGCCGAACCGAGATCGGTCACTCGCACGGTTCTTCTGCATATCAGCTTGCTTACTGTTAGCACTTGCTGATTTGATTCTGTTTCATTTCTTTGTAACTATCTGTTGATGTCATGAGCCGTTATATTTTTGGACGCATCATTCAATCGATCTTGCTCTTGGCTGGGGTCTTATTCCTGGTCTTTTTCATGGTGCGTTTAACAGGTGATCCTGTTGCACTGATGGTCGCCCGTGATGCCAGCCCAGCGCAACGAGAGGCTGCACGCGTTGAGCTAGGCTTTGATCGACCTCTACCCGTGCAATTTGGCGAGTTTGTTACGCGTGCGGTGACGGGGGATTTTGGTCGTTCTATGCGCTATGGTCGTCCTGCGACTGCCCTGATTCTGGAGAGATTGCCAGCGACAGTGGAATTGGCAACCACTGCGTTGCTCTTTTCAATTTTGCTGGGTGTGCCGCTGGGGCTGATTGCGGGTGTACGTTCCGGCACGATTTGGGATTGGATAGGGCGTGCGATTGGGCTTTTGGGGCAAACGATTCCAAGTTTTTGGTTGGCGTTGATGCTCATCATCGTCTTTGCCGTGAATCTGCGGCTGCTGCCCTCCTTTGGTCGCGAAACGTGGGAGTTTTGTTGTGGTCTGCGCTTGCCCACCTCCACAATTGTGCTTCCTGCCTTTGCTCTCAGCATTTTCACCATGGGGCAATTGGTGCGTTTTACGCGTTCGGCTGTTTTAGAGGTGCGGTCGGAAGATTACATTCGCACGGCGCGTTCCAAAGGCTTGCCTGATCGCACACTTTACACACGCCACGTCTTGCGCAATGTTGCCATTCCACTGATTAGCATCTTGGGTGTCCAATTTGGCTATTTGCTGAGTGGATCCATTTACATTGAAACCATCTTTTCATGGCCGGGGCTGGGCAATCTCCTGGCTGAAGCTGTGGGAAATCGTGACTTTGCGCTGGTTCAGGCATTAGCATTTTTTACAAGCATGATCGTCATTGTGCTCAATCTATTCACCGATATTGCCTATGGCTTTGCCGACCCGCGGATTCGCTATGAAGGATAGCATGGCTCAAGACGCTTCGTTAGCGACTCCTCGACGCACCCGTCCTGTTGACACAGAAAACTTGCCAATGCGCC
>JBBQIG010000258.1:0-7148 GCA_038324715.1 Anaerolineae bacterium
CCTGATGAAAGCCCAGCGCATCTCCCCCACATTGGTGCAACGAGATTTCGCACGCATTATTCAGCAGTTGGGGACACCCGCCAAACCGCCCAAAGTGCGCAATAAGTCCCCCGGACGACGCCAAGGAACCAAATTGCCGCCACGACAACGACACAAAGTCGTTGTGAAGGGGCATACGTGACCTGTTTTACCTGAATTCGGCTCGATTGTTCGATTGTATAGCTTCTTAAACTCAATCTATCCTGATTGAGCTTTGTTCACGTTGTCAAAAGTCCAAAACATAGGATGCCTGGATCAATTCTACCATAGCGAGACTAGAACAAACCCGCCCAGAAGGTTAAGAACGAAACCCATAACGAGAACAGTACAAAATAGTTATGAGTCACTCAGTATGTTGTTCGGAGAAACAGGCAAGAACCTCCATGTTCGAAATTTGATACGCGCGATTAGTGCAAGAAAGGCTACGAATCATGAAAGAAGATTCTACGAAGAAGAACAATGACGATTATGAACTGCAAGAGGAATACGATCTCTCGCAATTGTCTATTATGCCAAAGGGCCGCTATGCGCCAGAGAAGAGAGTCGCTAGTAATCTTGTTGTTCTAGATGCCGATGTGGCTCAAGCCTTTCCAACTGATGAATCTGTTAATACTGCTCTACGGTTGATCCTGCAAATTGCCCAGATTCCACAGAAGACGGCTCCATAGATTTGTTAAAAAAGATCCTGCTTGGAAGCTTTAGACTTTCAAGCAGGATCTTTGCCTTTAGTAGAGTTTGCTAGTGACGCCTACCGCAAATCGACCGATTTCCCCGTGCGCGCAGATTGCCATGCGGCTTCCACAATTGCCACGGCAGCGCGACCCTCTTCGCCGCTAACAGTTGGGGGACGCTTCTCCAAAATATCATCGACAAAGCTTTGAATTTGGGTGTAAAAGGCTGCCAGCCGCGACGGTTCCATAGGCCGGTTGATAAAGTCGATGGAGGGCTGTTCCCAGATCAATTCCTCGCCTTCGGCTGTGCAGAGATAGAGCTTGCCATAGCCGTCAATATCCAACACCCCATCTTCACCAGTGACAACATAGCGGTGCTGAGAGTCGGTCATGTGCTTGGCGTGAAACTCGAACGATGTCCATTGCTGGCCAGAGACGCCCTTGTCAAAGAGCAACTGCGTCATCGCGCTCATCCCAGGTGCAGCAGAGGAGCCATAGGTCGTTACATGGCTAAAGACCGTTTTTACATTGGCCCCAGTCAAAAAGCGCATGATGTCGAAATTATGCACACCCATGTCCAAAACCGCGCCGCCATTCTCTGGCAGCGCCGCCCACGAAGCCGTGTCAATGATGTAATCCTGGCGTAGCGATTGGCCGCGTATCATCCACACTTTGCCGATGCGACCCGCCTCGATCAGTTGCTTGGCTCGCACCAGCACCCCGCGAAAGCGTAGCGTCTGGATTACTTCCAGGACGACCTCTGCCGCGCGACACGCCTCAATCATGGTGGTGCAATCCGCCACCGAAGTGGACATTGGCTTCTCCACCAGCACATGCTTACCATATCTTGCAGCTTGCACCGTTTGTTCAAGGTGCAGGCTGTGGGGAGTGGCGATCAAGACCGCATCCACATCGGGTCGATCTAACATTTCCTCATAGGTCGGCGTGTACTCAACGCCATATTCAGCCGCCAGTCCAGGCGCACGCCGTCCACCGCTAATGGTCACCAGCCGCGTGCGCTTATTATATTTCGTCATACACTCGGCATAGGTGCGCCCCATATAGCCAGAGCCGAGCAACCCGATGCGTAGCTCATCCATAATCTGTCTCTCCCACTGTGACCTACATTGTGACCTACACTGTGATCTACATTGTGAACCGAATGAGAACTGGGTGGATTAGCGGTAGTCGTCTGGGTTATAGATGTCGGCTGTGCCCGTTGGTTGCCAGCCCAAGACGTTTTTGGCAAAGGAGGTGTCGCGCCAACGGTATTTGTTCTCGGAGATGGCGTCAAAAACCGCAAACTTGAGCGATTCCGGTGCGGAGAGGCTCTTGTCAACAATTTGCACGCAATCGGCTTGCGAGAGGAAGCCGGGGAAGTGGCGCAGCAACTTTGGCTTGTCGATCTCAAGCACAGCACCCAAACGGATACAAAGCACCGAAATGCCATAGACATCGGAGTACCAGCGTCCCGTGTTCTCGCCGAAGAGTTTGGCAATGGCATAGGGCGCATCTGCGCGCGGGGGATCTTCCGCTGTGAGCAGAGGCCAAGAATCGCCGACTTCATCATAGCGCCCCTCCGCCAACTTGCCATAGGGCAGAGACTCATCGCGCTCATGACCACACATCGAGCCACCTGTGCTGCCAAAGACAATGCGCTTGACCCCTGCCTCTTGCGCGGCACGAAAGACATTGATTGTGCCAACCAGCGAGTTCGCCACGATCTTGTCCCAATTCGAGAGATCTTTGGTTTCTGCCGACATATGTACAACCATGTCAATATCTTTGAACGCGGGCCTTATTGCTTCAAGATCAGCAATATCGGCTTGGGTCGAAGGAATCCCCTCCACAGGACGGCGGTTGAGACCGCTAAAGGTATACTTGTCTGCCAAGTTGCGAACGACCAAGCCGCCAATCAGTCCACTTGCCCCCGTGACCAACACCTTTGGTTTACCTTGCGATTCCATGCTGCTTTTCCTTTTCTATCTGTCTGTTCTTCGTTATCTAATTCGTTATTTATAGGAGTAGACCTTCCTCGGAGCTTCAAGCTCCAAGGAAGGTTTAATGCCCGCAATCTACTCAGCCAATCGCATAGTGTTTGACCAATGACTCGTCAATCTCGATGCCCAGCCCAGGGCCAGTGGGAACGTTGACCATGCCATCCTTGCCCACCACTAACGGTGCCCCGGCTAGGGCATCGCGGAAAGGATTCTCGGCTGTATCCAACTCCAACATCGGCGTTTCAGTTGTGCGCGCCCAGGATGCGTCGGGCAGTAGCGAGAGCAGGTGCAACGTAGCCGCCACCACAACCGCGCCCCCCCAACAGTGGGGCACACAGGGAATACCCCACAGCCGCGCAAATTCAGCGACAAAGAGGCACTCTGCAAAGCCGCCACACAAAGAGACATCAGGCTGCACAATGTCCATTGCGCGCCGTTCAATTACATTTTTGAATGCTTCACGCGATCCCAGGGCTTCGCCCGCGGCAATGGCAATGTCCAACTTATCGGTGAGGATTTCATAGCCAGCGTAATTGGGTTGGGGCATCGGTTCCTCGAACCAGTAGAAGCCAAGTTGCTCTAGCTCGCGCCCCACTTGAATTGCTGTGGAGAGCGAATAGGCCCCGTTGCCATCCGCCATCAGCCGCACAGAAGGGCCAACGACCTCACGCACAGCAGTGGCAGCCGCCAGATCGCGGCTCACAGGCAACCCACCCAGGCGCATCTTAAGGGCGCGGTAGCCCTCTTCGGTGAGGCGTGCCGCTTCCTCTGGAAATTGCCGCTCTGCCTCCATACCTTCGACATAATTCATGGCAGAGGCATAAACAGGCACGCGATCACGCAGTCGCCCGCCATACAACTCTGCCAATGAAAGCCCTAACGCCTTGCCGCGCAGATCGTGCAGGGCAATGTCCAAGGCGGCTACTGCCAGCGGATCGCCAAAATTTGGGCCCCATAGTTGCCGCCACAAGGGACGGTGCAACAGAGGGTCTTTGCCAATCAGTGACGGCCCCAGATGATGCTCGATCATCGCTTGCACAGCCCCAATCGGTGCCGTCTCGCCCCAGCCAACTAACCCTTCGTCTGTGTCGATCTTGACCAGCAAGGTGGTGCGGTAGGGGTACATTGCCGTGGAGGGGCCAAAAGCCTTTGCCACCCTGTACTCCAAGAGAAAGGTTTTTACAGCCCTGATCTTCATGCAGACTAGCCCCGTGTGCCTGTTTCTGTGGTAGACAGATTTGCAGTTGGGTTTGTGTATGGGTTGAGCCGTTGTTCTGATTCGGCATGAAAAAGGTGTAGCTTTTCGCGTGGAACAGTAACGACCACAGAATCACCCACACGTAGAGGACGATCCGGCTCTACGCGCGCTGTGACCGAACTTGAGCCATTGCTCACTTCGACATAGGTGTCCGAGCCAAGCGGTTCAAGCAGTGCTACCGTGGCAGCAAAGGCATTGGCAGCAAGTGCCTCATTGGGGGTGGTCAAGGTAATATCTTCGGCACGGATTCCGAGTAAGACCGGAAGTTCTTGTGGCGTACCTGTGACTCCGGTGAGGGGCCAACTTAATTGCAGATCCTGCCCGCTAAAGATCATGGCATCTTGTTTCACGCGCAACGTTCCGGAAAGTATACCCATGCTTGGTTTGCCGATGAAGGTCGCCACATAGAGATGTTGTGGCTGTCGATAGATCTCCTGTGCTGTGCCATATTGCACAACATCCCCATCTTTCATGACCGCAATGTAATCCGACAACATCATGGCTTCTTCTTGGTCATGGGTGACAAAGATCGAGGTGGTCTTGAGTTGTTGGTGCAGTTTCTTGATTTCAATACGCATACGCGTACGCAAGGCGGCATCTAGGTTGGAGAGAGGTTCGTCAAAGAGAAAGACTTTGGGTTCCTTGACCATCGCACGCCCCAACGCCACGCGCTGTTGCTGTCCACCGGAAAGCTGTGAGATGCGCCGGTCTAGTAGATGCTCCAACTCTAGCAATTTCGCTACATGACGCACGCGTTGGTCAATCTGCGCCTTGGGGTGCTTCATCAGCTTGAGGCCAAATGCCATGTTGCCATAGACATTCATGTGCGGATAGAGCGCATAGTTTTGAAAGACCATTGCCATCCCCCGTTCATGGGGTGCCCAATCTGTAATGCGCTCGTTGTCTAGAAAAACATCGCCGCGTGTAACCTTCTCCAGCCCTGCAATCAGATTCAGCGTGGTCGTTTTGCCACACCCCGAAGGGCCAAGCAGCGTTACAAAAGCCTGATCGGGGATCTCCAGCGATACCTGTTTGACCGCATGTACACTTCCAAAGGACTTGGAAAGCCCCCGCAGTTCAACTCGACTCATCAAATCCTCTCTTCATGCCTCTTTGTATATTTTCTTTGCCATATTGCTTGTGATTGCCTGTGCAAACGCGCCATTCATCAGGTCGCTTAGAATTTAACGCCTTCTACCAGGCCGCGAATAATAAATCGGTTGAGAACAAAGACCAGCAAAACGGGGGGAATCAGGGTCAACATACCTGCCGCTGCCACCAGGGAGTTATCTGAATGAAAGGTAGTGCTGACCAGCGAGGATAGGCGCACAGTAACGGGCACTGCGCGGTTGGTGGAGAGGATCAGCCCAAAGAGAAATTCATTCCACGCGCCGATGAAGGCAAAGATTGCCGTTGCCACAATGCCAGGAGCCGTCACCGGGATCATGATGCGGAATAAGGAGCCTAGGCGCGAACAGCCATCCATGCGCGCCGCAGATTCCAGCGCAGGAGGCACTTGTTCAAAGAAATTCTTGAGCATCCAGATCACATAGGGAAGCAGGAAGGTGGAATAGACGATGACCAGCCCTAAATAGCGGTCGAGCAGTTTGAGGTTGCGCAAGAGCAAGAACATGGGGATGATCAGCACCATGGCTGGCATCATGCGCGAGACCACGCTTAACCCCAGAAAGAAATTTTTGTTGGGAATGTTGAGGCGTGCCAGCGGGTAGGCTGCCAGCGCACCAAAGAAAAGACAGACCACCATCGTCACCGTTGCAACAATGGTGCTAGCGCGTAGTGAATTGAGAAAGTCGGGTTGGGCGAGCATACTGATGTACCAGCGCAAACTCACATCTGCCACGCTCAAGTTTGGCGGCACTGTGACATAGTTGATCTCTGGCTGGATGCTCATAATGGCGATCCAGAGCACGGGGGCTAGAGTCCAAAAGAGAAAGAGCAGAACGGCAGAATAGAGAAAGGTGGGACGTAGCCAGCCGAATCGTCTGCTTTGCATAGGATGGCTCTATGTTCTTTCGTTGCGTGACATGGTGGATAGAAACGAGAGGCTGCCCAGGAGGATGATAAAGATGGCAAGTAGAATTGCCATTGCCGAGGCTCTTCCCAGGCTCAGACGTTCAAAAGCGTTGATAAAGACTAAATAGCTCAAGACTACGCTGCCTTGTCCAGGCCCACCGCGCGTCAGCGTGAAGATCAGATCAAAGGTTTGTAGCGAGACAATGGTTTGCAGAACAATTGAAAAGATCAGGGTGTTGCGTAGGTGAGCCAGCGTGACATAGCGAAAGCGCGCCCAAAGTCCCGCGCCATCCATGCGCGCGGCACGGTACAATTGCTCTGGAATGCCTTGCAACGCGGCAAGCATGATCAGGGTTAGAAACGGCACGCTCTTCCAGGTGGTCGCCACACTGGCAATGCTAATGGCAAGCGCAGCCTTATCTAGCCAAACAATGTAACTTTCGATAAAACCTAACTGATAGAGCGTAGCATTCGCCAGCCCATAGTTGCTGTGAAAGACATAGCGCCACAAGACGCCGCCCACCACAGGCGCTACCGCCCAAGGCAGCATCATCAGCACGCGCACTGGCTTGCGCCCGCGAAAGGGTTCATTCAGGATCAGAGCAAGACCCAGCGCCATCAGTATGCTGAGGACAATAGTCAAAAAGGAGAAGTAGAGGGTACGCGTAATCGATTCGTGGACGATGCGATCCTGCAACAGATGGGCATAGTTGTCTAGCCCTACCCATTTACGGTCGGGGGAGATGGTCAGTTCAATCTGTTGGAAGCTCATGACAATGGCATAGACAATGGGGATGCCCAGAAAGACCAACAGGATCAGCGCCGTGGGCGACAACAAGATCAAGCCAAATTTAATCTCATCCATCCGGTGAAAACGCTGCCAGAATCCAGGCGAGCGTGTTGGCGCTGCGGAGGGGAGTGACGGTGTTGTGGAGAGCGATTCATTCATAGGGTGGAACCTAAAAGAGTAATCAGTAAGAGTGTAATCAGATAAAAGGAACCATCCTGGCGGCGTACTACGCCGCCAGAATGGTTGGAACAGGGTTCAGCGTCTGTTTAACTACCCCACTTTGGCCCAATATTCATCGATGAGTGTTTGACCTTGTGCTTGGATCAAGTCAACTGCTTCTTGTGGGCTGATCGCGC
>JBBQIG010000259.1:0-7146 GCA_038324715.1 Anaerolineae bacterium
AACATAGTCACAGGGTTGTTGCAGCGCGACTGCCGCCTTGCCTCGTCGCCCACCATCGGCAATCACCTCCGCTCCCACCATCGGCACCAAACGCGGATCCACACGCACGCAGACTGCGCCAAACTTGCTGGCTTCATATTCCAGCGCGCCATAGCTCGCGGTCTGGATGCTGGTCACCTGGCAGATCGTAGCGTCATCCAGCGCAGAAAAGTTCACAGTGCGCGTCTCATCCAGAACGGGCGTGCCATCTCCTGCGCGCCAGGTTGTTTGCAGCGTAAAGCGCACGCCTTTTTCGTGACTCTCCACCGTGGGCAAGC
Source organism: Anaerolineae bacterium (assembly GCA_038324715.1). Lineage (GTDB taxonomy): Bacteria > Chloroflexota > Anaerolineae > Caldilineales > Caldilineaceae > QEUY01. The sequence continues at coordinate 318 of JBBQIG010000259.1, forward strand.
CCAGCGTCTCAATGCGCCCCATGTGGGTAAAGAGCGACTCGCCGGGACGTCGTTCGGGGGGTGCAGGCCAAAAGTGCGCGGTCTGCCCGCCGAATTGGATCGGCCCTTGCGCCACCCATAGCCCATTGTGAAAGGGGTGGTCAAAAGGGAACTCCTGCAAAACCGTCAGCCCGCGTGGGGTGTAGAGTGGATAGACCCAGGGGCGATAGTAGTTTGCTCCCATCCCACCCAACCAACGACCTGTCTGCGAGTTTTGCACCATAAAACCATATTGGTCGTGGGCAAGGTGCTGCTTGGCAATATAGGACATGCGCAACGCTTTCTAGAACTTAACGTAAAAATGTCATTCCGAGCGTAGCGAGGAATCTCTCTGCCTGCCTCTATCCGCAAAAGCGGAGAGGGGAGAGACCCTTCGCTCTGCTCAGGGTGACAAAATTGAATTTTGAGACGAGTTATAGTTCTTCATGACTCATATAAAGGTCTACCAGCGCTTTATTCAAAGGCTGCGGCAAAGCGAGGATTTCCCGCCACCGTCACAGGCGCACCCGTGGCAATCGAGTCGATGCCTGCACTGAGCAGGGCAAAGACGGCTAGATTTGCCCGACCTGAGAAGGGAGCCGCGCTGCCATCCGCCAATTTCCCATGCGCCATGTATTCTCGCCAATGCTCGAAGAAGGGGAGCCAGGGGCTTACAGGGGGACGACCACCATCAATGGGGTGCGGCGACCATTGCCCATCACGCGGGGCAAGTTCATACTCCATTTTGTCGTTGCTCATGTGCAGCCCGCGACAGCGCAGCGCACCATTTGACCCCTCAAGCCGCAACTCATAGAGATCGGCCTGGGATGAAAACCCGCCGTGATAGAGCAAATGTACTTTGCCCCCCGCTGGGTTGCTCAAGTGGATCAAGCCGTTGATGCTGCATGGCCCTGCATAGACTGACCACGAGGGTTGAAAGCCATCGACCATAATCCACTCTGGCACTTGCCCTGGAAAGAGGGACAGCAGCGAATCGAAGTGGTGACAAGACATCTCATAGAGCGCCGGTTGATCCATGCGTGCCAGGTTGAGTGCCTTATGGCGCGGCTTGGCGTTGAGAAAATTCACCATCTCCACGCTGCCCAATGCGCCCGTTGCCAAATAGGCACGCACACTGCTGTAGTGGCGGTTATAGCGCATCTGTTGCCCCACACAGAGGCTGCGGCGCAGGCTCTGTGCCAGATCCACCAACTCGGCGGCCTGGGCGAAATCGTTGGTGATCGGCTTGGCAACGAGGACGTGCATTCCTGCCTTGAGCGCCGCTTGGGCCTGGGCAAAGTGCAGTTCAGATGGCGTGTTGATGATGACTACATCCGCCTCCACACTTGCCAGCGCACGATCCAAATCGGTAAAGAGTGCGCCATCCGCAAGCCCTAACGCTGCTTTGGCGGTCTCAAGTGCCTGGGGACGTATATCGACCACCGCGGCAGTCTGATACCAGGGCTGTTGGCCCAGAAATTTGAGCATGGTATTGCTGATGCCGCCCATGCCGACCACAATGGCGCGCACATCACCCGCAACGGGTGCAAAGGGCATGGCAGTAGTTTGTGTTTGGTTCATGGGTATTGTCGCCAATCTAGATAGTGGTTTACAGATTCGGTGGAAGGGGACAGTCCCCTAGCTTCTCTTTGCGGCATCTCTGCTAGCGGCTGTCGCGCGGATTAAGCGCGTCATTTAGCCCATCGCCAAAGAAGGTGAAGCCCAGCAAGATCACGCCAATCGTAATGGCGGGCGTGACCATGAGATGGGGGGCTGTGCGCCAGAGCGTCAGGCTGTCCGAGAGCATACTGCCCCAACTGGCATTGGGCGGTTGAATCCCCACACCCAAAAAGCTCAAGGACGACTCTAAGACCAATACTCCCCCAACACCGCCGGTCACAGCAACCACCAGCGGGCCAAGTGCGTTGGGGACAATATGGCGCATCATAATGCGCAGGGAAGATGCACCCGTTGAGCGTGCACTTTCCACATAAATGGTACGGCTAATGCCCAACACCTGGCCGCGCACCAGGCGCGCATAACCGGGCCAGCTAATGAGAGCCAGTGCGCCAAAAACAATGACAAAGTCTAGCCAGAGCGTGTTGAGGTACATAGGATTGCGCGTCTGCTCATAGAGTTGCTGAAACCAATTGGTAATCGGACGTTTGAGCGATGTGTTGACTAACATTGCCAAAAGCAGGGTGGGAATCGACATGGTGACATCGGTCAGCCACATCAACAATTGGTCAACTTTGCCACCCAAAAAGCCAGCCGCTGTGCCCACCAAAATCCCCAACGTGAGACTGATGACAGTGGTGGTAAAGGCCACAATCGCGGCGGTGCGCGCACCATAGAGCAGGCGGCTAAAAATATCGCGCCCCAACGCATCCGTCCCTAATAGATGCGCGCGCGAAGGCCCTTGCAGTTGGTTGCCGATCTCCTGTTGCAGAAAATCATAGGGGGTCAACATCCGCCCAAAGATCGCCATAAACAGGAAAATTACAATAATCGCCAATCCCATCATCGAGAGAGGATTCTTACGCAGGCGATTCCACGCATCTCCCCAAACGCTCCGCACCTGTACAGAGGATGGGTCCAGACTTAGGGAGGATGGGGTGCGGGTCGAAGTTGATTGTGTACTCTGTGTAGTTGCAGACATGCCTTTGCCCCGATAATGAACTTCTTTTGCCTAACTGTGCGTCGCTATCTTTTGTATCTGATGAACCTGAATCTTTGTGTCGCGGCTTCTTGCCTACTTTACCCGCGCGTAATACGCGGATCGAGCAGCGGGTATGCCAAGTCAATCAAGAGATTGCCCACCATCACAATCAGCGCGCCCACGAGCACATTCGCCATGATCACCGGGTAATCCACCTGCTGCACACCCTGGACAGTCATCTTGCCAAAGCCGGGGATGTTGAAGATTAGCTCAACAAAAAGCGCGCCGTTGACCAACGAAATCAAGATCAAGCCTACGGCAGTTGCCACTGGAATCAGCACTGGGCGCATCATGTGACGCGACACAATGATCCGTTGCGTCATGCCTTTTGCCTTGGCGGTGCGGATATAATCTTCGCGCATTACATCAAGCACGCCCGCGCGTGTCTGCCGGATGATCGTGGGCAGCGGCCCCAGGGCTAAAATGGTCACGGGTAGAATGACTTGTGGGTGGAAGATGCCCTTCCAGCCAAAGGGGACATTCATGATCTCCAAGCCCAACACTAAAAAGAGCAGGAGCAATGGCCCGGTGACAAAGATGGGGATGGCGTTGACAAAGACGCTGGAGCCGACAATTAACTGGTCTAGCCAACGATTATGGTTAAAGGCGGCGAAGACTCCCAGCGGAATGCCCAGCACAATGCTAAAAAAGGTGGCGACCAAGCCAATCTGCATGGAGATGGGCAGACGGTTGCGAACCATGTCCCACACTGGACGATTTTCGCGAATCGACGTCCCCCAATCGCCTTGTACAAGATTAGTCAGGTAGGTTGCAAATTGCTCTGGAAAGGGTTTATCAAGCCCATGCCTAGCGCGTATGGCTTCAATGGTGGTGCTATCCACATCGATGCCGCCCCCTTCGGCGTCTTGGAACATGCGCTTGATGGGATCACCTGCGCCATAAAACATCATTGCATAAGCCACAAGCGCCACCAGAAAAAGCCCAACCGACCAGCGCACGATGCGAGAAAGTAAATAAGGGACCATCAGCGACTCCAGTCTCCTCTTCTATCCATTATTGCTTCTATGACCACAACTTTACTTGGAATGAGACGTTCAAGATATCTTCTGCCACTTTGAGAAGAGCCAAAGGCTAGGCCCTTCGCCCCTCGCACGTGGCAGAAGATATGCAGCAAAAGTGAAGCCGCTAGGAAACGCTACTAGTGCTCTTTAATATAAATGCGCCAAGGAGCGATCAGACCCACATCGGGGCCTTTCTCATAGTTGGCGACATACTCACGCGCGTTGATCGTGCCTTCTTGCTTCGCCAACAGGATGGTTGGGTTGTCCTCCATGAAGAGTTCTTGTGCTTGGAGTGTCAACTCACAACGTCGCGGGTCGTCGGCGGGCAGTGACAACGCTTCGTCAATCAACGCATCGACTTCTGGGTTGTTATAGCCGCGCAGCATGCCGCCATCTGCCGAAGCAATGCCACCCGCGCTGTGGGCTGCCACATACATGTAGGTTGTGGCGTCGGGGAAGCGAATGACCACGTCGTCGCGACTGACATTGATCAAGACTGAATCTTCGCCAAAACCATCCACTTGTTGTTGGAATTCGACATTTTCAATGCCCAGGTTTTGTCGCCAGAACTCCACCACGGCTTCCATGCCACGATTCAATTCCGCATTTGTACCGCGAGGGGTAACACGTAGCAGGGGCAAATTCTCGGCGCTACCATATTCGGATTCTGCCAAAGCAGCCGCGGCAGCTTCTGGGTCATAGGGATACCAGCTATTTTCCGTGTCCTGACAGGGCAGGTCAGGGTCGATAATCTGGTTGGTAACCACGGCGTTGCCTTGGGGGAACATTGCTTGGGCAACAGCATCTTTATCCACTGCCAACGTCAAGGCCTCACGTACATTTTCATCGTCGGTGGGTTCGTTCGTCATGGCAATCCAGAATGTGTTAAAGCCGAAGGTCGTGATGGGGCGGAAGTAGTCGGGGAATTGATCCTGCAAGGTTAAGGGCAGAGCGCCCAGGCTGGCGTCAACCTGGTCGTTTTGCAACATCACCGAGGTGGTTTCTGGGTCGGGTGCAAAGCGAATCTCGATACGCTCCAAGTAGGGGCCTTCGTCCATCCACCAGTTGGGGTTGGGGACCAGGGTTGCCTCTTGCAAGTCGGGGCTATAGCTGTCCAGCATATAGGGACCGCTAAAGACCGGATTATTTTCGGGCAACCAGAAGGTGTCCAGCGCATCCACCGCAAGCGAAGCCTTGATCGGATTCATGTGCGTGGTGGCAATCGACCAATGGAAGATCGGGTTGGCAACAGCAAGATTGACCAGAAGGGTCGCATCATCTACCACGACCAAGCCACTAATCTCATCGGCTTCCGTATTGCGATAGGACTCAAAGCCTTCCACACGTCCCAGGTATTGGGTGATGCGCCCCATCACTGAATCAGGCAACGCCATCAATTCCCAGGTCTGTTTCACATCTGACGCAGTAATCGGCGTGCCATCAGACCAAACAGCACGCGGGTCAATTGTGAAGACCCACTCGGTGTAGTCGTCGTTGTTCGTCCACGAATCAAAGACACCGGGCTGAAGATTGAGGTCAACATCAAAGTACATGGGCGGCACATACATCAGGGGCATCCAACTCTGGCCGTCACCACCCCCTGCCATCGGATAGAAGGCAAAGCTAGCCGAACCCGTGGAGCCGCTATTGATACGCAAGACCTGGGTCTCATCGGCGTCAGCAGGGAGTTCAACGGCAGGTGCGGCAGCTTCGCCACCGGTGGCGGCTGGGGCTTCTTGTGCAGGTGCAGCGGGTTGGGCACAGGCGGCGAGGATCATCGCCACCATACTCATGAGGGCGATACTGATCCGCAAGCGCGCAGAAATTGCGCTGTTGGGGACCAATCGACGGGAATGGATCATGCTGGCTCCTCCTTGGTATACTGGTTGTTATACTGGTTCCTGGGTAGAGAGAAAGATGGGTACAACGGGTGATGCAAAAACAGGGAATGGATCAGGTACTACAAGCCGCAAACAACAGTAGGGAGACTACAAGCCTGCGTCGGGAGCGTAGGCGGTGAACACAAAATTGCGAATCTGCTACCAAATGCACACGAGTAAGTACAATCTACAGAAAAACCTGTGCCTATGGCTCAGCTATAGGGTGGTGCAAACTTGGGTAGCTAGAAAATTTTGGGCTGGTTTAGATAAACCATAAAAATGGGAGCAGCATTCTCAAAGGATTGAGTAAGAGATATGGATTAAAACCTGGAATCGTTTCCAATCCACTCTGACAACTAGCATACGCTAAACTCTAAAGCCTGTCAAGCCTTAAAAATTGCTGAAAATTTGTAGGTGCAAGCTGTGGGGAGAAAGCTGTGGGGAGAGTAGCGTGCGCCTTTGGAATTTGCACAGCGACAGCAGCCCAACATATTTCCTGAAGGTTATTTTGGGGGTAGGCAAAGCAAGGGAACCCACCCCCTATTTGATAATCACCGTACCTGAACTAGATCAATCTTCCTCAGTGTGATACTTGAATGAGACACGCACCCTGGCGCGGTAGGTGGACACTTTGCCCTCGTTTAGTTGCATATCAAGTTCCACGACTTCGGCAATACGCAGATCGCTCAGACTCTTCGCCGCAGTTTCCACAGCAGCGGCGGCGGCCCTCTCCCAGGATTCTGTGCTTGTTCCCACCAACTCGATGATCTTGTAGACACTTTCGGCCATTTTGGATTCCTTTCATGTTGCATCAACGAATACGCACGTTTACTTCTATAGCTCCCGCTCTAGCGTATAGAAAAGAACGCATAGAGCAGAGGTGTAAAATTGACGAGCTTTTGTGGCATGGACTCTCGCACAAAGGGCTGCAAGAGCCTATAGAACTCTGTTTGGGATTGCGCTACTGATGACCTGCTATGACCTTATTAGAAATAGAGCGGAGAATCAGTAAGCTCTACCATCTGTCAGGCAACAGATACGTCAGTCAACAGTTAAAGGAGCGTTGCGGGCAGGGGAATGGCTTCTGCGCCAGCGTCGAGAAGTGTTTGGTTGTGGGGGCTGGCAAAGGTCTGCACGGGTTTACCCTGCGCCAGCAGGCTTTGGGCAAGGGCGAGGGTTTTGCTTTGCGG
>JBBQIG010000260.1:0-7109 GCA_038324715.1 Anaerolineae bacterium
CTACCGCTTTGGCAACTGGTTTCAAGTCATCCTACCAGCCTATCCTTTAGTGCTTCTAGGCATCGCCCCAATCTATAGGTGGCTTCGAGACAACTGGTTTAGAGACCGTCCTAGCACCCAGGCCCATCTTGCACGCATAGCATTCACAGCAGTGCTGATCGTGGCGATCATCTGGCGTGTAGATCAGTCATTACCCCGTGCCAACAGCCGCCATCACCCAGAAGACACCGCATTTGCTCGTGCTTCCATCCTTCTCAGCCAGCCACTACCTCAAAATACGTCCCTCTTTGCAGCAGTTGATGACGCGCTTGCGCTCACCTATCTCACCGAAATATGGGGCATCCAGCCCCATCTCAAAATGGTCAGCAGCAACGAAGCCAACACAATTCTAGCCCAGGGTGATCCTGTTTACACGGTGATAGACGCAGCCCCAGCACTCCTAGCTGAACTCTCTCTCCCCACCACACTTGATGGCTTCAACCCAGATTGGATCAAGATCTCTACTGTCGAGCCAGCAAACTCTACGGCAGCCGTAGAAACAACCTCTATTACATCGGCAATCCGCTATACCATCACACCTGACCTATTGCTAATCAACGCAACAGCACAACCCGCGCCAATCCACCCAGGAATCGATGTGCGCCTCACCTGGCAACTCCCCACTGGCATCTGGCCCGCAAATCTCGCCATTAGCCTGCGCCCAACCTACCAAGGGGCGCAACTCATCGACCCACAATCAGGGCAAACAATCCAGCAAGACCGCCCGCGCCCCATCTATGGCCTTTGGCCCGACATGCCCAACGCAACCTCGCCCGTCACCATCCACGACGCCTATCGCTTGCCCCTAACCGAGCCGCTGCCCCACGGTGCCGATGGAATCCTCCTCATCGTCTACGCTAAAACAGAGAATGGCTTCACCAACATTGCCGAAATTCCACTCGCCTTAAGCGACATCCTCATCAATTCTCTGCCTCCTCAGTAGCTTGCTCATGACTGTTAATGTTCTGAATTTCAATGCCCATAAGTCAATCCACAAATAAAAAGGACGGCTACTCATAGTGAGCAACCGTCCTTACAATTATTTTATTAGCTTCACCAATGTCAGCTTACGTCACACAACAAGCGACATAAGCACTCCAATTTCAACATTGGGCAAATCTGGCAAAATAGACAATGCCACCTACTCGGCTTCGTCTACTTCGACTTCATCACTTACTGCTTCGGTCTCTACAGCTTCACTCTGTGGCTTGAGCGCAGCCGAGCGAGCTTCAACCTCGGCCCAGCCTTCACCCTCACGCACAACAGCGACAGTAAACTTAGGGTTCACATCAGCCACCAGGCGAAGTTCCACCTGATAGACACCAAGTTCGCGCAGGGGGTGCTCCAACTGAATCCGACGACGATCGACTGGAAAACCGACAGCCGCACTCAATTGCTCGGCAATATCCGCAGAAGTGATTGAGCCGTACAGACGATCGCCTTCGCCAGCACGCGTTGCAAAGAGCAATTTCTGCTGTGAAATCACTTGTGCCTGTGCCTCAGCATTCGCACGCTCAGCCGCACGGCGACGTAGCCCAGCTTGACGAATATCGTCGGCTTGCTTCAGCGCGCCCTTTGTTGCCAAAACTCCCAAGCCACGGGGCATCAAAAAATTTCGGGCATAACCGCCAGCAACTTGATGAATCTCACCCGCTAAACCCACGTTTTCCACATCTTGTGTAAGAAGTACTTTCATTCGGCCCATGCTATACCATGCTTTCTCATCTACATACCGGCACCACGCACGGTACGTTCATTGACCCAAAATCAGCGTCAAATATTGCGAATTAAAGACTATATTCAAGTGGGGATTCAAGCAGAAAACCCACTATGTAAACTCTACAAAGCGAACCCTATCAGGCCGCAGTTGACTAAAAATATCTATACCACGCACAACTTTCAAATAATAAACGCAACCGCACTGATTCTCCAAATTAAGCAGGGCAAGACATACAAAGGAGCTTGATAGACTCTTGCAGACGCATAATTTGGCCTCAAACCAGTTCCAGAGTACCCGAAGTCAGGCACACAGTACATGTAGAACAGTACATGTAGACAAGTAGACAAATAAGACAAGGACAAAAAGCTAAAGTGTAAATACAGGCGAGAATTATAGATATGGCGTACTTCCACAAACAATTAAACGTATGATCTGATATTGATCCACTAAACCAGATCAGCTTCAATCACATAGGGAAAATGTACCGAAGTGTAGTAGACTTAAGCATCAGATCCCTATTCATGAACTTTTTTATCCATTTAGACGTTCACTTTCGTTCAACTATTTGAATAGTATAGCCAGCACGTAACCAACGCAACCGATCAGCTATGGACACAACCAGTCAAAACCTACCCTTAGTTCTCGTTGTCGACGACGAAGATGCGATCCGTGAGGCCGTGCGCGACATCTTAGAACTTGTCGAGATTGGCGCGATCCTAGCCGCAAACGGACGAGAAGCCATAGAGCTATTCGTACAACACCGAAGCCAAATCAAAGCCATCTTGCTCGACCTTCGTATGCCCGTTATGAGTGGCGCAGAGACCTATGAAAAACTGCGCGAACTCGACAAGACGATTACAATCATCCTATCCAGTGGCTATGACGATAAGGTTGCTACCCTAAACTTTGACGAGGACGAGGCACTTGTATTCCTACGCAAGCCCTATGCCCTCGATGCCCTGCTCTCCTGTGTCCAAGATGCACTAGCCTGAACTTGATGGTTGCCTGCCCAAATACGCCCACCGTTTGTTTCTACCTCGTACCTATGATCCAACAGAAATGATCCAACAGAAACTCTTTTCACCACCTTGGCTCGTGCTGTGCATGCTTGCCCTGGCAACTCTCGGCTGTGCTGCGGGTGATCTCTTTGTGCGCCCGACGCCAACGCCAGTCCCGACGCGTATAGCGGCTCCAACCTTTACAACTACGCCAGATTTTATGCAAGGGTTGGTCGTCGTGACACCACCCAACCAAGGCACACCGGGCGTTATTGTAATTCCGCCCGGTGTAGACCCGCGCTCGGTGATCCCGCTTCCTGAAACGCCAACACCAGCAGTCACACCAATGCCTCCTGATTTTCCCACAGAAACACCGGCAACAGGGTCACAGCCGGACTTTCCAACAGAGACACCGGCAATTTCTCCATTGGTTGTTGCCACACCGGTGACGAACCCTGTTGTAACGGCGGTCGTGATCAATGGATCAATTGTGACTTCGACGGTCAGTGTGAGTGTGGGCGTCACGGTCGAACAAAATATTCCTTTGGAATCAACACCGACCCCAGCCGAGGTGCTCTTTCCAGAGCCAACTGCTACATCGCCAGCCAGCAACCCACCACTTGAATTGCCAACAATTACACCCACCCTAATTCCGACAGAGACCCCCATCCCTCTGCCCACACCCACGCCTTTCATACTCGTGACCACAGGCTTGGTAAGCTTGCGCTCTGGTCCGGGCCCAGAGTTTCCGCTGGTTGCCCAACTAGGGCCAGATATTCCGGTGGCAATCGTGGGTCGCAATCCCGAAGGCACTTGGTATGAAATCTGCTGTGTCAATGGCGGGTCTGTGTGGGTGGCTCAATCCCATGTGCAGACAGTCAACGATACTTCACAGGTAGGGCTAGTCTTAGCGGGTCCAGCACCCACGGCGACCGAAACTGGAACACCGACAAGCACACCCACAATTACGCCAACACCAACAGCCACCCCGTATGGCTTCCAAGTCGTTGAAGGCCCGCTCTACTTCCCTTCTAGCAATGAAATGCTCACAATCTGGGCCAAGATTTCTGCCGCGGGCGGACAAGTTCCCCTACCAGGCTATTACCTCAAAGTTCTGTTCCGCAATCGCGCCGATGGCTCCAGCTTTGAAGATCGCCCCAATACCAAAGGCGAAGCACCAAGCACAGACTTTTTCGAATATAATGTTCCCCCTGGGCCTGGCAGTGGCAATCGGGTGCAGTTCAACTACAAATTCGAGTTTCTCCCACCCGATCCCAAGGCGGAGGATCCTTCAAGCACCTTAACGCGTGCGTCGCTCATGGATGGGTACTGGAGTATTTATGTGGTGGATGGATCTGGCAGACAACTTTCGGATGCCATTCAATTCGATACACTCGCCGGCAATATCAATCGTGAAGTATTCGTTGCATGGTCATTAACTCAGTGAATCAACCGCAAAAACGCTCATTTACCAGCGAACCTAACAACTCCCCCCTAGATCCAAACACTTTGCAAAGCCAGCGGCATCGCCGCCGCCTCATTCCGTTAGCAGTCTTCATGTTGCTCATGTTGGCCTGTTCTGCTGCCGATCTCGTGCAGCGCGAACGCGAGCAAGCGATCCCTTCCCCCACTTCCACCGAAGTAACCTTGTTGGCAACCTTTACCCCAACGCCAGTAGCCATTCAAACGCTTGTGATCGTAACGCCGCCCAGTGGCGACCAGCCAGGCGTCATCATCATTCCTCCTGGCATGGACCCAAACTCGGTAATCCCAGAGTTGCCCACAGAAACACCGATACCCGCGTCAACAGAAGACCTAGCGACAGTCACCGCAATAGCCGTGGTGCCGCCCGGGAGCCAGCCCGAATCGCCACTACTCACGCCCGACCTATCCCTGCCAATTCCAGGGGATGAGCCGCTTAATCCAAACGCGACCCCCAACCCGGTCGAGATAGTCGCAACGGGTACTCCAGTCCCAACTGATACACCGTTCCCAACTGAAACGCCGCTTCCGACCGACACGCCAACACCCACCGTCACCCCAACCGCCTTTGTGCTGGTGGAAAGTGGCTTAGTTGCCTTGCGTACAGGCCCGGGTCTAGATTATCCCTTACTAGCTCAGTTAGGCCCAGACATTCCGGTTGCCATCATCGGGCGCAGCGAAGATAGTGCATGGCTAGAAATTTGTTGTGTAAGCGGGCAAACGGTCTGGGTTGTTGCCACACATATCCTGATTAACAATGACATCAGCGCCGTCCCGGTAAGTTTCGCGCAACCACCACCTGCACCCACAGAGACACCGCTGCCTACTGAAACAGCAACGCCCACTGCCACACCAACTGCCACGTTGGCCCCTTTCGAGCGCGCCATTGGCCCACAATTTTTCCCAACATCCAATGAATACGTTACCATCTGGGCAAAGATCTTTATCGGCACAAGCCCATTAGAGCAACCGCTGGAAAACTACTTTCTGACCGTGCTCTTTGAAGGTTTTGAGCGTCCAAATGCCTTAGGCCAAATTCCCAGCAAGGGAGTCTTCGAGTTTAGTGCTCCACCTGGTTCTGGCAATCGCGTTGAATACAATTACAAATACGAATACCGTCCTCCCGATCCCGCTTCGGTGAACAGCGAGGCGACCCGTTTACAACTCATTGGCACGGGGACATGGACTGTTTATGTCTCCGATGGTGGTGGCAACCGTCTTTCCGAAGAAGTAACCTTCACCACAGCGCCAAGTAATCCAAATCGTGAAATATATATTGGTTGGGTAAGAATGCGTTGAAAACTTTACAAACTTTCTTTTCGCGGCCACACGGCTTCGGAGCATACAAAGCAGCGTCTTGCTCCCTTTTTCAAATTACTACCTTCTTGCTCATAACGCTTCTGATCTTGAGTGGGTGTGGTACGTCCAGCGAACCAGAGGAGCCAACCATCATTCGCACAGCCAAAGCGACCTTCACGCCAACGGCTATCCCAGTAGTGGAAGCGCCTACCCCCGCCACAACGCCATCCGCAGACGGTTCAGGAGCAATCTCCGCACCAGCAGGTTCCACAGGCGAAAACGGGGCAAAGGCAGTAATCAACACACCCTTGATTAATGTCCGTGCTGGTCCCAGTACGGATGACGAGATCGTTGGCACAGCCGAGCGCGGCACAGAATTCGATATTATTGGCATCAGTCCAGATCAAACCTGGTGGCACATCTGTTGCATCGAAGGCGTTGAAGCGTGGGTAATCAACGAGTTTGTGGATACCCTAGGGCCAGTGGACAGCGTTCCAGTCGTTGGCGGTCCAGCTACAGGGCCAGCGGATACAGGGCAAGCAGCCGCACCACCTGCTGAGGCTGAACCCACAATTGCCGCAGAGCCAAGCACACCTGCGCCCACAGCCGCTCCTGTCGTTAACTTCATTCTAGAGTCCCAAGAGCAATTTCCAGAGACGGGCGTTGTACGTATCTTCCTTTACGTCTTTTCTGGCAATGATGCGCTTGGAGGCTATAGCCTGCGCGTGACCAAAGATGGGGCCGAATTACCTGTGGAAGGAACTTCCTTTGCCGGTCAACCAGCTTTTACATGGCCCTTTCAAGACCCGCGCCAGCGTTTTCAAAACTTCAAGGTCGAGTATGACGACACTCCTGCACAAGGCGTGTGGCAAGTTCAACTCATAGACAACACGGGTGCCACCGTTGGGCCCCCTGCTACCTTTACCCTGAGCAGCAATGACCCTCAGCAGGAGCTATACGTTCGCTACGCCCAACGCTAGCTCTCAGGGCGGCACAAATTCAATTGCAATAAAAAGATGGCGAACAGCTTGGTTCGCCATCTTTTTGCTGGGCGTCACCTTGCGCCTATTACGTCTCAACTGGCAGCCGCTCTGGTGGGACGAAGGCTATAGCATCTACTTTGCCACCGAGCCACTGCCCACAATGCTTTCGCTCACGGCGCGCGATATCCACCCGCCCTTCTACTATGCCCTGCTCCACTTCTGGCTTCAACTTACAAACAGCACAGGCCCAGTGGCAGCGCGTCTGCTTTCAGTGCTGATCGGTATTGCCACCATACCAACAATGACCTGGGCAGCCCAGACCCTGTTGCCCACGCGCCGTTGGCTACCTTTAATCGCTACGCTACTATTCGCAATCAGTCCCATGCACCTCTTCTACAGCCAAGAGGTACGCATGTATGGATTGGCGCTCCTATTAACGCTCTGCGCCTCCACCTTCCTCTGGAAAATGCAACAGGCGCTCGAACAAGGCAACAAACCTTATCGCTCCACAGTAGGTTATATTCTTACCGCCGCCCTTGCCCTGCTCACGCTTTACTACACAGGCTTCATCCTGCTCGCCCACCAACT
>JBBQIG010000261.1:0-7045 GCA_038324715.1 Anaerolineae bacterium
GATTCAGGTAAAAGAAAGACGCGATGGCATCCGATAATCGCAATAGCCCACCCCAAGATAAACGTCCGGCGGGCAATAACAACAACCCAAACAACAACAATCCACAGGAACCTCGACCTCCCGGCGGCAATTTTTTGGGCCGGAGTTGGTTTTGGCTGGTTCTAGCCGTCCTTGTTCTTTTTGGTTCACGTTTCCTCTTCAGCCGCCCAACCGATACGAGTGATATGATCGGGCTGAATGAAGTGGCGCGTCATGTGGAAAATGGTAATGTCCAGCAGATCACCGTGCAAGGTGACATTATTACGCTGGAGTTGAGCAGTGCCAGCCCCGAAGACAACCAAAGGCGTAGCCGCAAAGAGGATGGCGAAAGCCTTCTGGATACGCTCCAGGCACTCGGCGTCAGCGAGCAACGATTGGCAGACTTGCCAATTGTGGTGGAGAATACCCCCAACAATGGCGCAATCTTTAGCTGGCTGATTATGCTGTTGCCCATGATCTTGATCTTTGGCTTCTTTATCTTCATCATGCGTCAAGCTGGCTCTGGCGGGCAAAACCGCGCGATGCAATTTGGTCGCAGCCGTGCGCGCAAGCTTGATACTGCCGACCGCCCCACAATCACCTTTGCCGATGTGGCAGGGGCAGATGAAGCCAAGCAGGAATTGCAGGAAGTTGTCGAATTCCTCAAAGAGCCACAGAAGTTTGCTGCCCTGGGTGCACGTATTCCCAAGGGTGTGCTGATGATTGGCTCCCCTGGAACCGGCAAGACCTTGCTGGCAAAAGCTGTGGCAGGTGAAGCAGGTGTCCCTTTCTTTAGCGCCTCTGGTTCGGAGTTTGTAGAGATGTTTGTGGGCGTTGGCGCAAGCCGCGTGCGCGATCTCTTTGACCAGGCGAAGAAAAATGCGCCTTGTATTATCTTTGTTGATGAAATTGATGCAGTCGGTCGTCATCGTGGTGCAGGCATGGGGGGTGGCAATGATGAGCGCGAACAGACGCTCAACCAAATCCTTGTGGAGATGGATGGTTTTGATAGCGCAACTAACATTGTCATCATCGCCGCCACCAACCGCCCAGACATTCTTGACCCAGCGTTGATGCGCCCTGGTCGTTTTGACCGCAAGGTTGTGGTCGATCGCCCAGACCGCCGCGGTCGCGAAGCCATTCTGAATGTTCATGCACGCGGCAAACCCATTGCGCCTGATGTGGATCTGGGCATCATTGCTTCACAAACCCCAGGCATGGTGGGGGCTGACTTAGAGAATTTGATCAATGAAGCAGCAATTTTAGCGGCTCGCCGTAACAAGCGGTTGATCAATATGGATGAGATGGTCGAATCCATTGAACGCGTGATGGCTGGCCCAGCTCGACGCAGTCGCATCCTGACTCCAGAAGATCGCAAGGTAGTTGCTTATCATGAGTCTGGTCATGCACTTGTGATCGAGAACCTGCTTAACACTGACAATGTCGGCAAAATCACCATTGTCAGCCGTGGTCAAGCACTTGGCTATGTCATGCGCTTACCCGAAGGCGACACGCTGCTCAAAAGCCGCGCACAATATGAGGATGAATTGGCGGGTATGCTGGGTGGACGTGTGGCGGAAGAGATTATCTTCTCGGAGCCATCCACGGGCGCAGCCGATGATCTTGAGCGAGTGACAAAGCTGGCGAAGGCGATGGTGACACGCTTTGGTATGAGCGATGCCATTGGCCCGATGCAGTTGAAGCAAGCCGACAGCAATCCTTTTATGGGCATGGACTTTGGCGAGCAGCGCAACTATAGTGAAGATGTGGCGCGCAAGATCGACCAGGAAGTGCGCCGTATTGTGGACACTGCTTATTCACGTGCCAACGAAATCCTGGTCAAGAACAAGGATAATTTGATCTTGTTGGCTGAGACCTTGTTGGACAAAGAGGTTTTGGATCGCAAAGAGTTCCTGCATTTGATCGGCAAGGCACAGCCAGAACCGCCCACGCCACCTGTGCAGTCCGCACCGCCGCCCACACCTCCCGCGCCGCCTATACAGCCCGCACCGTCGGCCGTATAGAACCAGTTGCAACAGGCCCATTCACCAAACTAGAGAATGGTAAACATAGTACAAGAAAGAAGCGATGCAGGCCTGAGCCTGCACCGCTTCTTTCTTGTTGAAATCTTGTGTTGAAATTTTGGAGGGAAGCGATGCTTTAACTGTAGGCAACGAACTCGCGTGATGATTGCACTGTTTTTTCAAGTGCCACCGCAATTTCAGCGGCAAGACGAGCGTTGTTAAGTAGTAGCGCTATGTTGGCACGAATGCTCTTTTCGCCAGTTAGCTCTGCCAAGCGCGAGAGCAAGAAGGGTGTCACTTCTGCCGAGCGCAGCCCGCGTGTGGCAACTTCTTCCACTGCTTGTAAAATATCTGGCTCAATCTCTGCCGCGGGAATTTCGGCGGCAAAGGGAATGGGGTTGGCGACTAACAGCCCCCCAGGAAGAGCTAACTCTTGTTTGGCGCGCCAGATGGCAGCAATCTCTTCGGGCGTATCACAGCGCACATCCACCGGCAGATTGCTGCTGCGGCTGTAAAAAGCGGGGAAGCTATCTGTTTGGTAGCCGATCACCGTTACGCCATGTGTCTCCAGGTATTCCAGCGTGGCGGGTAGATCCAGAATAGCCTTTGCCCCAGCACAGACCACAATCAACGGCGTCTTTGCCAACTCTTGCAAATCTGCGCTAATGTCAGTACTTGGAATCAAACCTGTCCCGCGGTGGACACCGCCAATGCCCCCTGTGGCAAAGACTTGAATGCCCGCGCGATGGGCAATCAACATAGTGGTGGCGACTGTGGTCGCGCCATCCATCTTGCGCGCAACCACAACCGGCAAGTCGCGGCGGCTGACCTTACGTACCTCTTTGGCTGTTGCCAGGTGGACAATCTGTTCATCAAGCAACCCGGCAATCAACTGACCTTTGATAATGCCCACTGTACGCGGCGTTGCCCCGGCTGCACGCACAGTCTCCTCCATCTGCCGCGCCAAATCCAGGTTATCGGGGTAGGGTAGCCCGTGGGAGATGACTGTAGATTCCAGAGCGACCAAAGCTTCACTGGGTACCATATAAAGTCCCTCACAGCCTCTTGTTGAAGCGAACTTGTTAGACAATAGCGTAAATGTATATCGTAAATGGCTCAATGTTGAGCGGGTAGACTACCGCGCCCGAGCCACCACATAGGCAGTGCGGCTGTGCCAGGCGACACTCTGGTTGAGCAGGTGACGTTGGTAGAGGGCGCGCACTTGGTCGATTTCGCTGAGTGTGAGTTGAGTGGATAAATGTTGGGCATAGGTGGGGCGACCCTCCACTCCGGTATCACTAAACCAGCGCTCCAAGAGTCCTGCGCCCACACGAACCTCGGTAATCTCGGTCTCACTGGCTAATTCCACATGCAACCCAGTTGCCTTCCACAACGTGGCCAGATCATTCTCATCCCAACTGACCAAGGGATCATCCTGACGCGTGTAGATGGCTTCTTCTGCCGCCACCAAGCGCGCAGCCAACTCCTGCCCTAATTCTGTATCTAGCTTAACGCCTGTCGCGCTGGACTCCAGCAACTTATAGAGCCGTTGCGTGTGGCGCGGGATACGCTCTGCCAAGCTGATTGTGCCCCCTGGTGCAGAGAGCGCGGCGATCTCTGCGATGGCTGTGGCCTTATCGTCCACGTCCACCAACACATTGTGACCCACAATGCCATCAAAGTGACGAGGACGATCCTCTGCTGCCAACAACTCTTGCAGCGCAGCCAAGTCACCTTGCAAGATGATGGGACGTTCAGTTTCGGGAAGTTGTGTCGCGAGCTGGCGCAATGCCTCGGCGTCGCGCTCACTGCGCGCCAGGGTATAGACGCCGCCTTCGGGCACACGTCGCAATGCTTCCCAAGTGATTAAGCCACTCCCTGCTTTCAAGTCGAGCACCAAGCTGTGACGTACCAAATGCGCGTTGTCGAGCACACGGTCACGCAGATTGCCCAAGCGTTCACCTAGCCCAGAAATGGTGCGCTGCAACCAGCGATCACGCATGGAGTCGGGAGCGGAGAAGGTCAGGATTTCGGCGTCGGCAGGGCGATCTTCCATGGTGAGCATGGCGGCTACTTGGGCCTCGCGGCGGCGCGCGACCTCATAGCGGATACCCGCTTCATAGCCCTGGTCGGAAGGTTGGTAGAAGACTTTGCCTTGCATCGACGTGGGCAAGTATTGCTGGGCAACCCAGTGGTCACGGAAGGCGTGTGGATAGAGATAGCCCTCCCCATGCCCAAAGCCTTCGCTGTCACGGCTCTTGTCGCGCAGATGATTGGGCACGCCGGAATCCGCTTCCTTGCTGACTGTATCCAGCGCATCAAAAAAGGCAAAGGTTGTATTGGACTTTTTAGCTGTGGCTAGGTAAAGCGCAGCCGTGGCGAGGTGAAAGCGACCCTCGGGCATCCCCACTTGCTCAAAGGCAGCCGCACAAGCAGTCACGACTTGGATAGCATTGGGATCAGCCAACCCCACATCTTCGCCCGCAAAGATCAACATGCGCCGAAAGACAAAGCGAGGCGCTTCACCTGCATAGACCATTTTCGCCATCCAATACATGGCGGCATCGGGGTCGGAGCCGCGCAAGGATTTGATAAAGGCGCTAATGGTATCAAAGTGATAGTCACCCTCTTTGTCATAGAGGACAGCGCGTTGCTGAATGGATTCTTCCGCAACCGCCAACGTGACATGGATCGAGCCATCGGGGTCGGGCGGCGTGGTTTCCACGGCGAGTTCCAGCGCATTGAGCACGCCGCGGGCATCGCCGCTGGCAACGTCAACCAAATGATCCAGTGCGCTCTCGTCGAGCGTGACCGTACGGCGACCATAGCCCCGTTCTGCATCTTGGAGCGCTTGATGGACAATGGCACGCAAATCGGCAGGGGTCAGTGGCTTGAGCTGGAAAATGCGGCTGCGGCTGACCAGGGCTTTGTTCACTTCAAAATAGGGATTCTCGGTCGTTGCACCAATGAAGATCACCGTGCCATTTTCGACCCAGGGCAGCAATGCGTCTTGTTGAGCCTTGTTAAAGCGGTGTACTTCATCCACAAAGAGGATGGTACGCTGGGCGTGGAGCTTGCCCCGATTTTGCGCTTCCGCAATCGCCTCGCGGATCTCCTTGACGCCAGATAAAACGGCATTGAGCGCAATAAAATGGGCGCTGGTGGTATTGGCAATTACCTGTGCCAGGGTCGTCTTGCCAGTGCCGGGTGGGCCATAGAAGATCAGGCTGCCCAATTGGTCAGCTTGGATGGCGCGGCGCAACAAGCGACCCGGGCCAATAATGTGCTCTTGACCGATATACTCATCCAGGGTGCGCGGGCGCAACCGCGCCGCTAGGGGCGCTTCCTGTTCGAGCCGTTTTTGATGGGCTTCTTCAAAGAGATCCATTGCCATAGGCCAATCATAGCCCCGATGCCTGTTTTGGTCGAAACACGCGCCTTGCCACTGTGGATTGGACAGCGTTTGCTGGCTGCGGCACAATAAAATTGCCACAGCTATTCTAGCGCTCTTTCTGCCTATTTCTCTGTACGCTCTATCGCTCTTACTGATCTTGATCCCACTCCCACAGCCATTTTCCACGCAAGCACCACCTGAAAGAATCGTATGGCTTCTCTTGGTCAACCGACTCCCACCCCTTCTTCTGGACGGCTTTTGGCCCTGCAGCATCGAGATTTTCGGCTGATTTGGTTTGCACAACTGGTCGCAGTCATAGGGCTACAGATGCAAACCATTGCTGTCAATTGGCACGTTTATAGCCTGCTGCGCGATACCCCATCAACCCTTAGCTTTTTCGGCATCCACTTAGATTTGGGTGCATTAGGGCTAGGTGGTTTAGGGTTAGTGCGTTGGTTGCCCCTCTTGCCCTTTGGTATTGTGGGGGGACTCTTGGCAGATACACGCAACCGGCGCTATCTGCTGATGATTACACAGGCGATTGGCGCATTGCTGGCTCTGCTTTTGGCGTACTTTGCCTTCACCGAGCGCGCCACTGTTTTTGCCATTTATGCTGTGGTTGCTGCCCTCACTGCACTCTCCGCAGTGGAAAGCCCCGCGCGTGAGGCGATTGTGCCAAATCTTGTCCCGCGCTTGCAACTGACCAATGCCATCAGCCTGGTGATGATGACACATGTGATTGGCACAATTCTTGGGCCTGCCATCAGCGCCTATCTGCTTGAGAAAAGCCCCATCGGCATGATCTATGCACTCCACGCCTTCTCCTATCTCCCCGCAGTGGTCGCCTTGACCCTGATGCATTATAGCGGCGCAGTTGCCCAGCAACAGAAACGCATCAGCCTCGCTTATCTGCTGGATGGATTCCGCTTTACGTTTAGCACACCGATGATCCGCAGTTCGATGTTGGTGGATTTCTTTGCAACAGTGTTGGGGTCGGCACGAACATTGCTGCCCATTGTGGCTGATCAGGTATTGGGCATTGGCGCAGGTGGCTATGGGCTGTTGGCAACGGCTCAACCTGTAGGCTCTGTGATCGCTGGAACAGTCGCTTCGGTGCGCCGCGATATTGTTCGCCAGGGCGCACTGCTTCTGATCTGTGTTGCCATCTATGGATTGGGAACAGCCTTCTTTGGCCTTTCCACACTCTTTGCCCTCTCCTATCTGCTCTTTGCCACCACAGGCGCGGCAGATACACTCTCTGCCATTATTCGCGGCACCATTCGCCACATGTGGACGCCCGACCTGCTGCGTGGACGGATGCTGGGGGTCAATATGATCTTTTCGGCGGGCGGGCCACAATTGGGCGAGGTGCGTGCTGGGCTTCTGGCTGCAGCGGTGGGTGCGCCGCTGGCAATTATCACAGGTGGGGTTGCTGCGGCATTGGTGGCGCTGATCACGGCTTGGCGCAACCCAGCATTACGCAACTATACCAGTGACAGTGGCTATAGCGCTGGCGGCGTTGAAGCAAAGCCTGATATTGAGGTCACACAGGTACTGCCTTAAAGCATCAAGCTCTGCGTGCGCCGAGGCTTGTTTGGTTCAGTTTTAT
>JBBQIG010000262.1:0-7041 GCA_038324715.1 Anaerolineae bacterium
AGTGAAGCAAAGGCGGCATACGACCTGCTCTATGATCGACCTCAAGAAGCCTTGGGTGCGCTGTTGCTCTGGAACGACTGACGTAATAGCATTGTTACGCTACAGTTTTGCCCATCTACTTTGGTAAACACTTTTCGCGCAAGGAATAGGCGATGCCACACGACGCCAGCAAACATCTGGTTTATATTAACGGGGTCAATTATCCCCCGGACGAGGCTAAAATCTCCGTCTTTGATGCCGCGGTGATGTTGGGCGACACCGTGACGGAATCGACACGTACCTTTCGTCACGTTCCCTTCAAGTTAGAAGAGCATATTGACCGCCTCTACAAGTCGCTCAAGGTGACGCGCATTAACCCTGGCATGACACCTGCCGAACTCACACAGGCAACTTTGCGTCTGCTTGAGGAAAACTTGGCGCATGTACCTAATGACGAAGATGTATGGATTGTCCACAATATTTCGCGCGGGCGTTCGGTGGCTGGCTCTGACCCGACCAAGCAACGTTCGACGGCAACTGTGATTATCTTTACGCAGCCAATGATCCTGACGGATTGGGCTCCCTTTTACCAGCATGGTTGCCATGCGGTGACACCCATGAGCCGCGCAATTCCCTCGCAGTCACTAGATGCACGAATCAAGAACCGCAGCCGGATGGCTTACACGTTGGCAGAGATGGAAGTCAAGCTGGTTGACTCACAGGCGCAGGGGATTTTGCTCGATATAGATGGCAATGTAGCAGAAAACAAAGGCGGCAACTTCTTTGTTTTCTGCGAGGGTGTGCTGAAGACGCCGTCGACGCGCAATGCGTTGGCGGGCGTCTCGCGGGCGACTGTATTGGAATTGGCGACAAAGATTGGGATTCCAACACAAGTGGTCGATTTCCAACTTTATGATATTTATACGGCGGATGAAGCATTCTTTACAAGTACACCTTACTGCATCATGCCTGCCACACGGATCAATGGCCTTCCCGTAGGCGATGGAAAGGTGGGGAGGGTGACCAATCAACTGCTGGCAGCATGGAGTGAACAAGTGGGAATGGATATTGTAGGGCAAGCCATGCGCCAATTGGCGGCAATTGAGGGAATGGGCACGAATGGGTGAGTTAAATCTTGTGAATTTGCCGCGCGGCGAGAAGAAAAGTGGCTGGCTAGAGGTTGCACCGCGCGCGGATGGGGGCATGTGGCGACTGCCGCTGCTGACCATCACCGGGGTTGAAACTGGCCCGACGCTGGTGGTTTTGGCGGGTGTTCATGGGGATGAATATGAGGGGATTGAGGCGATCCCTGTTGTATTCAATCAGCTTGCTCCTGCTGACTTGAAGGGGACGCTGGTGATGGTGCCGGTCTGCAATTTGCCCGCGTATGAAAGCGCAATCCGTAGCAGCCCGGTTGACGGGTTGAACCTGGCGCGCGTCTTTCCTGGACGTGCAGAGGGAACAGTGACGGAGCGGATTGCCCATGCTTTGACGCAGCAGCTTTTTCAACATGCCGACTTTGTGCTTGATTTGCATAGTGGCGGTGTGGCCTATGATATCCCGACGCTCATCGGCTATCTGCATGATGAGGGTGAGCTTGGGCAGAAATCAAGGGCGGCGGCAGAGGCCTTTGGCGCGCCTGTGATGTGGGGGCACCCGCTGCCAATGCCTTCAGGGCGTAGCCTTTCTGCGGCGATTGATTTGGGTGTACCTTGTCTGTACACGGAAGCTGCAGGTGGCGGTTTTGCACGACCTGAAGATGTCGCCTGTTTTAGCCAGGGAATCTTCAATTTGATGCGCCATTTGGGGATGTTGGCGGGTGAGATTAAGATGCCATCCACTTCTGTGCATTTGGTGGGCGACGGCAACTTGGATGTTGTAACGTTGGCTCCGGTTGCAGGCTATTTCCGTGCATCTGTGGCACTGTTAGAGAGTGTGGAGCAGGGGCAAGTGTTGGGCAATATCTTTGATTTTTCTGGTAAATCCACTGCCACGATACCTGCTGCAATGGCAGGTATTGTCATTATGCTGCGGCGGATTCATCGCGTCCATGCCGGTGAAGGATTGGTGCAAGTAACGCACACGCTCGAAGATTATCAATCGACTCAACTTTAGATAGATGGAGCAATTCTGATGGCAGAGCAAGAACGTTCAATTCAGCAGTTGTTTGATCTGAGTGGCAAGGTTGCCATTGTAACGGGGGCGGCAGGTTGGCTGGGGTCTGCCATGAGTCGTGCATTGGCAGAGGCTGGGGCGACGATGGTGGTGACAAGCCGCAATGCTGACCAAGCTGAGGAGTTTGCTGCATCTTTACCAGGAAGCGGGCATGTCGGCATTGCCTTTGACCAGGGCGATACAGATACAATCCCAGCCTTTGTGCAGACGGTAGTGGAGCGGCTGGGGAGAATTGATGTGTTGGTCAATAACGCCTACGGTGGCACAGGCCCAACAATTGAAACTGCCACGGCAGAGGATTTTGACCGCGCTTACCATACAGGGGTGACCGCTTACTTCTTGTTGGCGCGCGAGGTGGTGGATCATTTGCGCCAACGGAAAGCATCTGGCTCGATTATCAATATCGGTAGCATGTATGGTGTGGTTGCTTCTTATCCAGATGCTTATGAAGGGTTGGATGTGAAAAGCCCGCCAAATTATCATGGGCTAAAGGGTGGAATTGTCCATCTGACGCGCCATTTGGCAGTCTACTGGGCCAAAGACAATGTGCGTGTGAATGCCATCAGCCCAGGCCCCTTCCCGCCACCGCGCGTGAGTGAGCCAATGCCTGAATTCGTGGCGCGCTTGGATGCAAAATCGCCGATGGGGCGCATGGGTCGCCCTGAGGAGTTAAAGGGGCTTGCCGTGTTATTGGCGAGTGAGGCGGGCAGCTATATCACTGGTCAGAATATCCTGGTTGATGGGGGCTGGACAGCCTGGTAGGCGCGCCTTCGTAGCTGGCTTGTCTTTGTAAGGCAAAATAGAATGTACCAACACCGTTTGATGGCAAATTTTCACCCGGTGCTGGTACGTTTTTTGTTTGCCAAAAACGAGGTCGGCAAGGGACCATGAGCGCTTTACTCCGACGGGCTGATTGGCTGTATGTGGAGCTAACTGTCTTGGCGTTTATTGCTCAGGGGGATTGCCAACAGAAGAGTCAATGCACTTCGTATACTCTGCCCATATGATGGCGCGCATTCAACTCTGGGAAATTCATGAACAACCGTGGTGTCCTGCTGCGGTACGCGATGGGGCTACGGATTGCCTTAACGCAATCGCCACGTGGGGACGACAGTATCGCAACGTTGTGCCGCAGTTGCACCATGCGTTGCAGCAGTCCCAGGCACGACGCATTGTTGATATTGGTTCGGGGAGTGGGGGACCGTGGCTGCAATTATTCCCGCACTTTCGCCAACTTTCTGTCCAACCATTAGGGTCTCGACCAGTAGAGATTGTGTTGACAGACCTTTATCCTAATCTGCCAGCCATGCGGGTGGCGGTGCAGCGTTCACACGGGCAGATCCAATTTGTTGGCACGCCTGTTGATGCCACCCAAATGCCCGAGGAACTCGAGGGATTTCGCACGCTCTTTACTTCGTTCCATCACTTCCCGCCCGATGTGGCACGCGCAATTTTGCAGGATGCGGTGAATCAACGACAGGGTATTGGGATCTTTGAGCAGACTCAACGCAGTGTGCTTGCGCTGGTGGTTATGCTATTCCTGCCTTGGATCGCCTTGCTGATTGTCCCCTTTATTCGACCCTTTCGACTTTCGCGGCTGATTTGGACGTATCTCATCCCTGCCATTCCCATCATCTTGGGCATTGACGGGATTATTTCTTGTTTGCGTACCTATTCGACTGTGGAAATGGCGGAGATGATCGCTGAGCTGCATGGAGATGCTTATGTATGGGAAAGTGGACGTGTATCCAGCCCGCTTTCGCCGATTGGGGTACTTTACACAATTGGTTATCCTGATCCGCGCGCCAGCGAGAGTGGGTCTGTTGGTGCTGAACCCCTGGTTGAAGAGATGAAATAATCGGCAAGGCTCGGAAGTAAGTTGCCGGTGAGGATCAGGCTTTCGCCCACCAGTGGGATTTGCAAGAGTTGTTGGAGCCAGCGACCGATGCGTACGCGTTGACCGAACTCTTGTGACCAATGTTGCTGGTAGGCACTTGACCATGCGTCAAGAGAGAGGTTCCCACGCAGGAACTGATCTGCCAGCGGGGCGCAGAGTTCTGCCGAGCGCAGTGCCATTGCCATGCCATCTCCGCAGAGAGGCGGTATCATCACGGCACTGTCACCCACTTGCGCCACATCGCTCCAGGGTTGGGCGCGGCGATAGGTGTCAACGGGGGCGACTGAGCATTCAGTATCTACTATAGCTATTGCCGCGTGCATACGCTCTGCTAGGGCGGCGTTGCCTGCAATGGCGGTTGCCAACATGTCGGAGACGGAACGTCCTGCCTGGGTAAATGCATCATAGGAAACCAAAAGACAGAGGTTGACATGCCCTCCCTCTACTGGATTAAGCCCAGCATAGCCACCCTGGAAGAAGTAAAGTTCAACCTGTGGGGGCATCTCCACGCCTCGATAGTGGCACTTTACGCCCACGTAGCGCGCACGCTCTGATGTGTCTGCTGGAGGGCGATGGGCGGCAAGCCCTGGCAATGCTGTACGTCCGAAGGCCATGATGGCAGCGCGTGCATGGATGCGCGTGGTCTGCTGGCGGTCACGCAGATGGAGTTCAACTTTCCCCTTTTGTATTCCATTTTTTATCTCATTTTGTACAACAT
The DNA here is from genome assembly GCA_038324715.1 of Anaerolineae bacterium. Lineage (GTDB taxonomy): Bacteria > Chloroflexota > Anaerolineae > Caldilineales > Caldilineaceae > QEUY01. Next base: position 4,770 of record JBBQIG010000262.1, read on the forward strand.
GGCGAGTTACCGTTGTCGCTGTCCGCAATTCCACCCCGCGTGAAACGGCAGCCATTGCCAGCCCTTCGTCTAACTTGTAGCGGCTGAGTCCCCAGGCTTCGCCGGGTAGGGGGCGGTGCAGGGTGCGTGCATGGCGCGAGGTGATTTCTGTGGCATGGAGAGAGACTGGCTTGAGAGCTTCTACTTCTGCAAATAGCCCAAGATGGCGCAAGGTCGCTTGCGCCTCTGGCGAAATGAATTCACCACATACTTTATGGCGAGGAAAAGAATCACGTTCCACCAAAAGCACGCGCCATCCCAGATCGGCTAGGGTGGCGGCAATGCTACTACCTGCCAGTCCAGCGCCTACTATTGCCACATCATAGGCTGCATCATAAACCGAATTACCTTCTGACTTAATGTTCATAGTATGGTCACTTGTTACACAGCATCCTGCTGCAATAGCTGTGCTTGGTTAATCGCAAGCGTGACAGTGTTCTGGCTGTTTACTGATGGCGGAGTATAGTCAATGCGCGCCATCTCGATGACTAATCCCGGCCCGAAGGCCATTGCTACACCCGTTTTATGACTGGAAGCATGGCTAGAAGCAGGATTGGAAGCTGAGGCATTAAAGGTGCGTTGGAGTTCTGCCAAGACAAATAGGATCGTTGCTGAAGACATGTTGCCATAGTCACGCAACACGGCACGACTTGCCGCAACTTGCTCCGCCTCTAGCTTAAAACTCTTGGCAAGACGATCCACGATGGCGCTGCCGCCGGGGTGGATTGCCCAGAATTCGGGTGTGGTCGTTGGAAAGAGAATCTCTAGGTTAGCTGGCGCGGCTTCGGCTAGATGCTCTGGTATACGCGGCGAGAGACGTAGGGCAAAGCCATAGTTGCCAATCTGCCAGACCATCTCTGTCTCAGTATCGGGCTTCATGCCTGTATGAAATTGCGAGAGCGTGAAATAATCGCCCTCGGTCTCTGTGGGCGTGCCCACCAGCGCGGCGGATGCACCATCGGCAAAAAATGAGGCCCCGACCAATTGATCCGTTAAGGGATCTGGCTGGCTGTGAAGCGAACATAGCTCAACACTGACAACTAGCACTAACGCATCGGCATTGGCTTTTACAATCTGATTGGCAAGCCGCAAGGCATTGAACATGGCAGAGCAGCCCATAAAGCCAATCTGGGTGCGGTCTACTGTATGGGGAAGCTGCAAACGCTGCGCCAACACAAAGTCTAGTCCAGGTGCGAAAAAGCCGGTGCAAGTTGCAACGACAATATGGGTGACGCGCTTGGGAATCTCTGTGGAACTGACGCCGCTTTTTGTCGCATAGGCGGCAAATGCCTGTCGCGCTGCTTCTGCTCCCAATGGGGCTGCCTCTCGCTCAAAAATTGCCATGCGTTCGGCAGTAGAAGGACTGCGGTCTACAGATACACCGGGCGCAAAGCGCGATTCCTCGGGTGGCAGGAAGTAATCGTTGATGCAAGAGTGCCGGGTCTCTACGCCTGAATTGGCGGAGACCATGCGCATCAAACGAGCTTGGCCTGGATGATCGGCCAAGGATGCTGCCATCCACTCGGCAACGTCTGTTTGCTTTGCTTTGTAACAAGGTACGGCAGTGCCGATGGACAGAATGGCAGGGTTGGGCGGTGTATACACCATATGAAAGAATCTCCTTAATCAATAGAGCTATAAACGTTCACTTGACGCTAATGAATAACACTCTGCGCCAAGGCAGCAAACGTTCTAGGCAGAAGCATGACTTCATTTGTACAACATTTGTACAATAAGGCGATGTACTTAGGTAGCAAGCAATGATACAGTTTTGGATGGAAAGCTTTGCAAAAGGTAGGCACAAGGAAAAATGAAGGGCGTTGATTGTGATGAATCTGAAGGGGTATGAGTATAAGGGGCTAATGGCACAGACGTGGGATCTTTTGCGTGGTGATCCTTCGGGGCAGGAGGATGATGACTTCTATCGTGAGATGATTCTTGCGTATGGTGAACCTGTGCTGGATGTAGGATGTGGGACGGGGCGTCTCCTGTTAGCGTACCTTGAGGCTGGCATTGACATTGATGGAGTGGACATTTCGCCAGAGATGTTGGCACTTTGTCGTGAAAAAGCTAGCGCAATGGGATTGACACCCACCTTATTTGAGCAGAGCCTTGTGACGCTTTCGTTGCCGCGTCGCTACCGTACAATTCTAGCTCCCTCCAGCGTGCTGCAACTGATTGTCGATCCGTTAGAAGCACAAAGGGCAATTGCATGCCTGTATGCCCATCTTGA
>JBBQIG010000263.1:0-7015 GCA_038324715.1 Anaerolineae bacterium
TGACTACATTTCTGATGTGAACTTCAAGGGCGCGTTCTTCATGTCCACGCTTGTGGCACAGAGCATGATTGATCGTAACATTGAGGGCAGCATTATCACCATTAGCTCGCAGGTGGGTGTGGTGGGTGGTCCTCTACGCGCCATCTATTCGGCTGCCAAAGGCGCAGTGGGGCAATTTACCCGCTCGTTGGCAGGTGAATGGGCAGCTAACAAGATCACAGTCAACGCAGTTGCGCCAACCTTTACGCGCACGCCACTGTTGGAAGAAGCAGTCAAGAATCCAGCCTTTGCCAAGAACTTAGAAAAAGTGCCGATGGGTCGCCTTGCAGAGCCAGAGGAGATTGCCAGCGCGGTGATCTATCTCGCCTCACCTGCTGCGCGCATGGTCACCGGGCAGGTGCTTTGTGTGGATGGTGGCTTCACGGCTGTCTAGTCAAGCAGTAGCTTTTACCCTTACGTTCCCCATACGTTACTTTATCGAACCATTAAAAGTCGCACATAGCTTCTCAACCCGTTTGCTCGTTATTTGTGCGACTTTTAAATGGTTTGTGCATAAGTTCAGGAGGATCCATGGCGAGTAAATTGCGCGCCGGTATCATCGGCTGCGGTAGTATTTCCAACCATCATGCAAATGGCTATATCAACAGCGGGCGTTATGACCTGGTTGCGCTGGCTGACTTGAATGAAGATGCCATGAATGATATGGATAGTTCTCATAACATCACCACTAACCACTATACCGATGCACGCGCGATGCTGGCAACCGAGAAATTGGATGTGGTTTCCATTTGTACCTGGCATGGCGGTCATGCACCGTGGACAATTGCCGCATCGGCATTCAAGCCCAAGGCGATTCTTTGTGAGAAGCCAATGGCGGATACGGTGGGCAAGGCCGAGCAGATGATTACGGCGTGCCGGCGTACAGGCGTTAAGTTGGTGATTGGTCACCAGCGCCGTTTTCTGCCTGCCTATACTATGGCGAAAGATCTGATTGCATCCGGGGCCATTGGCGATGTGCAGCAGATCGTGAGCTGTGGTGGTGATGGTCTGCCCAACTATAGTTCGCATCAGACAGATATGTATCGCTACTTGTTGAGTGACGATGAATGTATCTGGGTGATGGGTAACGTCGAGCGCAAGACGGACATGTATGAGCGCGCCACGCGTGTGGAAAATTGTGCGCTGGGTGTCTTCCAGTTCTCCAAGGGCGCGCGGGCGCTGCTCTTGAGCGACTTGGTTCCTAGCTATTATCAAGGTGCAATGATTTATGGCAGCATGGGCATGCTCAACATCACCACTTCAAGCGTGCAACTGCTCAACGAATCGACTGGCGGGCGTTGGGAATTGCATGAGCCGGATGGCAAGTTCTTTAAGGTTGCCGAGCATGGTAGCCGTTTTGAATGGCTGGAAGGTAGTGCTGGACAGGCCGATGAATTGGCTGATTGGATAGAGGGCAAGGTCAATACGCACCGTGGACGTGGCGAGAATGGTTATAAGGCATTGGAGATGATTCATGCCATTTATGAATCTGCCCGCTGCCATGAGAAGGTTGTAATGCCTTTGCAAACTCGTGTTAACCCACTGGATTTGATGGTGGAGTCGGGCCACCTGGTGCCAGAGCGACCAGGTAAATATGATATTCGCGCCTTTTTGTTGCGCGGCGAACGCATGGAATCTGACGTGGAGGGTGCACCGCAAGAGGTGTAACGTATGGCAAAAATTCGAATGGCCCAATATGGGACAAAGCATGGACATGCCGGGGGCAAATTGCGCTCGATGCTTGAAAACCCCGATGTAGAAGTGGTCGGTGTCTATGAGCCAGACGCGGCGCGCCGAGAAGCCGCAATTGCCTCGCGCGAAGAGCATTATAAGAGCGTGCATTGGTTTGATAGTTTGAACGAGATCTTAGATGATCCCTCGATTGTAGCTGTTTCATCCGAGGGATTGAACAGCCAGAGTCTGTTGCAGACTGAAGAGCTTGTGAATGCTGGCAAGCATGTTTGGTATGACAAGCCCGCGGGTGACAACTGGGCTGACTATCAACGGATGATGGCAGCCGTGAAGAAGCAGAATGTGTACCTGCAAATGGGGTATATGTTCCGCTATCATCACGGTTTTCGCCAGATTGCGGAGTGGGTCAAGAGCGGCTTGTTGGGCAATGTCTTTTCGGTACGCGCCCACATGTCCACTTGGCTGAATGCTGCGCAACAGGAAGTGATCAGCGAGCACAACGGCGGCATCCTCTTTGACCTGGGTGGACATATGCTGGATCAAGTTTGCTGGTTGTTGGGGCGACCCAACCGCGTGACCAGCTTCTTGCGCAATGATGGTGGGATCGTGCCTGCATTCAAGGACAATTGCTTGGGCGTCTTTGAGTTTGACAAAGCCCTCGCGTTCATTGACATCGCCGCCCTAGAGGTACGACCGATGGCACGGCGATTTGAGGTCTATGGGACAAAGGGTACCGCGATCATTGTTGAACCCTTTGAACCCGCGCATACGTTACGGCTTACTTTGGAAGAGGCTTCAGGTGGCTATGAAAAGGGAGTCAATCTGATCCCGGTGCCTGAGCAGGGTCGTCAAGACATGTATGACCTAGAATTAGAGGCATTTGTGCGCGTTCTGCGTGGCGAGCAGGCCCCAGACCGCCCGTATGAGCATGAAATTGTGGTGCAAGAGACACTTTTGCGCGCCACAGGTGGTATTCAGGACTGACCGAGCAATTGCAGGGCTAGAGATGACATGAAAGCTACAGAGGCTTCTGTCCGTCTCTAGCTCTCTATGCTCGCTTTAGTTGCTCCCCAACAGTAAGACCCGATTTAGTTTCTAAGATAGAAGTTTTCAAGAGGAGGGTAAAGATGGAACGGATTCCCCTAGCAATTGTGGGGTGTGGTGGGATGGGACATCGCCATTTATTTGGGCTGGCTGAACTGCACCGCAGTGGACTCTCGCCTTTTGATCTTGTCGGCGCATGTGACCCGGTGACAGACAATGCTGAATCTCTGGCGACGCAGGCCGAACAGCTTTTGGGCTATCGACCCACGGTGGTCAAGAACATGGAGGAGTTGGAGGCATTGGGTGTGGCTGCGGTCGATATTACCACGACCCCTCGCTACCACCATACCTTGGGGGTGGAAGCGATTGAACGCAACTGGCACGCCATGATTGAGAAGCCGGTGGCGCTGACTGTGCGTGCTGCCAATCGCATCCGTCGAGCGGCTGCTAGCAGCAACCGTGTAATTAGCGTTGCAGAAAATTATCGCCGCGACCCGATCAACCGTCTGGCAAAGGCATTGCTCGACAAGGGTGTCATCGGTGATCCTCGCTTTATGATGCACAACACCTCTGGCGGCGGTAACTTGATGACGATTTCGGTTTGGCGTCATCAGAAGGATCAAAGTGGTGTGCTGTTGGATGTGGGCGTCCACTTCGCCGATATCATGGAATATTTCTTGGGTGATATTGAATCGGTCTATGCCCAGACTCGTCTCTATGAGCCAATTCGCTACAATCCAGCCGCATTGGGCGCTGTATCAACTTCTAATCCAGCGGGTGTCTATGCTAAGGCGCAAAAGGCCATGCCTGCCGAGTTCGAGGCAACTGCTGATGATGCAGTTTATGCAACCGTCAATTTCAAGAATGGTGCTGTCGCTCAATATATAGAGAACCATGCGGGACATGGGCAGGGCATTTGGATGCGCCAGATTCATGGCTCCAAGGGCAGCATGGATATGCCGAATGATCGTTCTGGCAAGATTCTGAAATTGACCCTGGATCGCACGCAGGTAGTTGACAACGAAAGTATTCTTGAGTTTGTGCCAGACTTCCATCTGGATGAAGCCACCGCGACGCTCTTTGGTGGCGACCGCTTGTGGAAGTATGAGTTCCCCTTTGAATTGACTGACCGCAAGTTGATCGCGGTGGAATATGCCGACTTTGGCTTGGGTATTGCGGGCAAACGACCTGTGGAAGTTGACCTGGATCAGGGCACGCGCTCGGTGGCTGTTTCTTACGCCATGATGGAATCGGGTATGGTAGGTGGCAAATTGCTGGCGATTGACGATGTTTTGGATGAGAAGATCACAACCTACCAACAAGACATTGATGAGGGTATGGGGATCGCATGAAACTAGGATATACCACTTGGGGAATGCCCCAACTGAGCATTGACGTGGCGGTGGATCGGGTTTCAAGCCTGGGATATGATGGGCTGGAGATTTCGGTTTTGCCGGGTTGGACGACTGCAATTGATACGCTGGATGCGGCAGAACGCAAGCGCATCTTGAAACTGGTCAATGACAAAGGCTTGACGATCAGTGCTATCTCTGGTCATGCCAGCTTGCTGGAAAGTGAGCCTGCGGCGAATGAGGCCAATGTGCGTCGTCTGCAAGCCGCGATTGATTTGGCTGTGGAGTGGGCGCAGGATGGCCGCGTGCCCTATGTGAATACTCTGTCGGGCGGGCGCACGTCGAATTGGGATACCCAGCATGAACTCTTTGCCGAGCGACTGCTGCCCGTTGCCGAATATGCACAGGCGCGTGGGGTTATCTTGGCGATGGAGCCGCATGTGGATGGGTTGGTGGATACGCCTGATCGTATGGTGACGATCCTTAACCTTGTCGATTCGCCCGCGCTCAAGGTAAATTTCGATATTAGTCACTTCGACATCTTGGGGATGAGCAGTGAGGAGAGCATATCAGTGTTGGTTCCGCATAGTGTGCATACGCATGTTAAGGATCAGCGCGGACGCTATCCCAACTATGAGTTTTTGACGCCCGGTGAAGGCGATTTTGACTACGTTGATTATCTAACACGGATGCGTGCCCACGGCTATGATGGCTTTATCAATGCTGAGGTAAGTAAGGCACGACAGGCTAAGCCAGGATATGATGCTTTGGCAGCGTGCGATTTGTGCTATCACACATTGGCAGCGGCTTTTGAGAAAGCTGGAATTAGCCGGAATTGAGGCTGTGGGAGAGGGTGTTTCTGTTGTGCGTGTGACCTTGTGATGGGCAGTCTGTGTAAATATGAAGTGGGTAGAAAGAGAAAAACCTTCCTCGGAGCGGCCCAGAGGGATCCCCGCTCCAAGGAAGGGGTGCTTCAATGTGTGTTGTGTTGGTAAAGACAGTCCCTATGCTCAATTTGTAGCTGAGCGTAGGGACTGTCTTTTGTTTTTAGAGGGGTAGACTTAGAACGAACTCGTCATGCATGGCCTTCGCGTTGCGACAGATTGACAACCTCTGCGTCCCCATCCTGTTCCTGAACTGCATCCTGTGGGAGGGTTCCCGCTAGACGCTGCTCACGCAATTCTTGTGTTTGGATAAAGAAGAAGTATCCCACGCCGAGTATGAGCGCAAACATAAACCACTGAATCGCGTAGCCAAAATGCGAGCCTTCGTCCAGTACCAGCGGTTCTTCGCGCATTGGTAGCGAGTTGAATGAACGGCCTTCCTCTGGCAGTTGTAGAATGAAGACGGGCAGTAGCTCATAGGGCATTTGTGGTTGGATGGCATCTATGTTGATGTTGAACCATTCCACTTGCGGGGAATCGGGGGGTGTGGGCACGTTGCCATTGGGCAGAAGTTGCGTTTCTTGGATCAACCCGATAACTGGCAAACCCTCCGGCTCTTCATACTCACTCCAATATTCTGGCGCTGACCTGCTGGTAGAGACCCATCCGCGCGCCACCAACACCGCACGATTGTCGTCGAGCACAAGCGGCGTCACAATAACATTCCCAGGTGCTTGGTTACGCGTCTGGTTTGAAAGTATGATCTGGTTTGAATAATCGAATTCACCAGTAGCTTGCACGCGACGATATTCCAACTCGCTCAAGTCAGTGGGTAACGTGGTTGTATTCACATCCAAAGGCTCTAGCTGCCAGCGTTCGGCAACATGCTGATTGTAGGCACGTCGCTGATCGAGCCGATCTAGCTGCCAAAAGCCAAGCCGAATCAGAAAAATCACGCCGATGATGACTATCAAAGTAGTCCACCACCAGCGGCGGTTGAATAGTTTTGGAACGACTCCTAAGACGGACACGTTTTGTATTTCCTTACGCTCTTAAGCGTACCTACTAAAGAACCGTGCTAGAGATCTAGCTGCGTCTCACTACGAACAGAGCGTTGAGTACGGCGCGCACCCGGACGGCTGGGCCGTGTTGGTTGGGCACTGCGCTGGGCACGCGACCAAATAGCAATCAATATCACGAGTACCACGAGCAGACCTGCTGCACTTGCCACCAACGTCCAGTTGATCGTGCGCGGGGGCAGTGCCTCCATTTGGAAATCTGTGCTGCCCGCACCATCTTCACCTGTGACGGCAATCGTAATGTTCCAACTGCCAGCAGTTGGTAGCAATGTATCTGCCTCGAAATAAAAGTCACCTAGAAACGTTTGGCGTACGGGTGTCACCACAATGGGAGCCGACGACCCATCCAAAGGTGTAAAGGTAACGAGCAGGTCGGGATTCATGACTGGAATCTCGACTTGGTTACTGGTCGTGTCAGGATTCGGTTGGGTGACGGCAAGGGAGAGATGCACGTCGCCCACACGCCAAGGTTCTGGCTCAGACCAAGCATAGACACGATAGGGTCCAAGAGGGGCATTGGTCAAGCGCGGTGTCCCGCCCCCATGTGCGTTTGCATCAATGAAAATAGCATTGTTTGGCAAGTTATACAGTAAGGCTACCAAACATATGCCAAATAAGAATTTGAGCCATAGCCCATGCCAGCGGCTCTCTAGAAGATGATTCATGTTGATTGAGAGAGGTCGCTAGTTGTTCTGCTGGTGCTTCTCTCTGTTACTTTGTGCCAGCGATTTTGCACCACACGATGCTCCAGTCCTGGCGCGATCATTGCTTCCTCGCTGCTGTCCCACTCGTGGGGAGTTGCTTTGTCTTTGTCACTGCGTTGAAAGAGTCGGGCTAGGATAAAGAGCGCGACCATGATGAACATCTGGCTACCCACAATCCACATAATTGCACCAGAGAGTTGCTGATCTTCAATGGCGCTAAA